>JBAXWQ010000275.1:0-4162 GCA_037128315.1 Opitutia bacterium
CCGGGGGCCCGGTCAATGGCGGGCCCATGCTGCTGTTCGACGCCAACGGGGATGGCCGGAACGATCTGCTTGTGACCCGCGGCGGCAACAGCCTGCCCGCCGGTGCCTCCGAATTTCAGCCGCTGCTCCTCCTGAACAACGGGGGCGGACTGCAGCCGGCCCCGGTGACATGGCTGCCGTCCATGCCCGCCAGCGTCGGTGCCGCCGTGGCCGCGGACTTTGATCGCGATGGTCGGCTGGACCTCTTTCTCGGCGCCCGGATTCTCCCCGGACTCTACCCGCTGGCGCCCCGCAGCACGCTGCTCCGCAACCACGGCGATCATTTTGAGGATGTCACCGACACCCTCGCACCGGGCCTGCGCGAGGTCGGCCTGGTGACCTCTGCCCTGTGGAGCGACGTGGATGGGGACAGCTGGCTGGACCTTTTGCTCACGCTGGAATGGGGGCAGGTGAAATACTTCCACAATGAGCAGGGCAAGGGATTCGTCGACTGGACGGAAAAGTCGGGTTTTGCCAGCGCCGGCACCGGTTGGTGGAACTCAATTGCCTCGGCTGATTTCAACGGCGACGGCCAGCCGGACTACGTGGTCGGCAACACGGGCCTCAATACCCAGTATCATGCCGATCCCGCCCATCCAGCCCTGCTCTATTACGGCGAGTTCAAGGAAGGCGGCACTCCTCTCGCCATCGAGGCCTACTATGAAGGCGAGAAACTTTTCCCGTGGCGCACCCGCAAGGATTTGGGCGCGGTCATCCCATCGATCCTGAAGCGATATCCCAAAAACGACATCTATGCCCGCGCGACCCTGGGAGAAATTCTCGGTGACGCCAAACTGGCGGCCGCCCAAAAATTCTCAGCCACCGAGCTGCGCAGCGGCGTCCTGCTGAGCCAACCGGATGGGATCTATCGTTTCTCGCCCCTCCCCCGGCTGGCGCAGATCGCCCCGTTGCAAGGTTTAGTCGCAGGCGATTTCGACGGCGATGGCCACGCCGACATTTATGCAGTACAGAATTCCTACGCCCCCAATCCAATCGTCGGACGCTTTGATGGCGGCCTGAGCCAGCTGTTGCGCGGCGATGGCCACGGCAATTTCACCGCCGCCCCCTTGGCGGAAAGCGGGCTGGTCGTGCCCGGCGACGCCAAGGCCCTGGCCGTGCTCGACCTCAATGCCGATGGGTGGCCGGATTTCGTCGTCAGCCGGAACAACAGCACCACCCTCGCCTTCCGCAATCAAGGCATCGCCGGCCGCCATTCGTTGCGCATCTCGTTGCGCGGGCCCGCGGGCAATCCCAGCGCGGTGGGGGCCCGCATCACGGTCGAACTGGCCGATGGCACCAGCCAGACCAGCGAAGTCTACGCCGGCTCGGGCTATTTCAGCCAATCGACCCCCGATTGCTTCTTTGGTTATCCCGACGCCCAGCCGCCCCGCAGCATTCGCGTGCGCTGGCCATCCGGGATCGTCACCCGCCACGAGGTGCCACCGCAGGCCAGTGTGGTCACCCTGTCCGCTCCGGCGCAGTGATTTGGCAGGACGAGTCGTCCCACGAGACGCCCTGCCAGATTTAGCGCATTTTCCAGCTAGATGGACGCATTCCGAGCGTAGCCACAGGCCTCCGTGCCTGTGGTATTGGCTGCTTCTACCAAACCCGGCAGGCAGAGACGCCTGCCGCTACGCCCTGTGGCATTTTGCATATACACCTGAATTGAGCCGAAATGCTCCAACTCCGGCTCACGGCAGCGACCGGCCGAACTGCTGCTGAAAGGCCTGGCGGATCGTCTCGACCGCCGGCGGCGGGGTGTCGGGCTGCAGCCGCACGCGGTTCCACCACCCCCGGGCACCCGCCTCGTCGCCCTGGCTGATGGCGATCAGGGCCAGGGTGGCTTGGGCAATCGGATGGGCCGGCTGCCGGAGCAGTGCCTCGCGCAGGGCCGCGACGGCCTCGTCCACCCGGCCGACGGAAAAGTAAACGGTGGCCAATTCCACCAGGGGCGACGCCTCGCTCGGGCGCAGACGGTAGCTTTCCCGATATTCGAGGATGGCTTCCTCCGGCCGGCCGGCCTTGCTCCACCAACGGGCCCGCTCCAGGTGGAGACTGGGCGACAGGGGACACACGCTCAGGCCCTTTGTGAGCATTTGCTCCGCCTGGACCGTTTCCCCCAGGGCGTTGAGGTTTTGCACCAGGAACAGCCAGCTGTCCGCATCTTCCGGGGCCGCCGCGACGGCTTTTTCCAGATGCACGCGCGCCTCGGGGAGCTTGCCCTCGCGGGTCAGGAGGGCCGCCAGCTGCCGGCGGTACCCGCTGTTGGCGGGAGCAATGGCAATGGCGCGTTCCAGGTGGCGATGCGTCGCGGTGGTGTCACCGGCCGCCTTGGCCACCGCAGCGGCCACGCTCAGTCGGTAGGAGTCATAGCAGTCCTCCACCAAGCTGGCGAGCCACTCGTCGGTCAGATCGGAAAACTCCCGCTTGCCGATCGCAGCTTTCAAGGCCGCCACTTCCGCCAGTGCGCCCAGATGCTCGTCCACGGTCACCAGCAGGGACAGCGCCCCAATAAAATCCGGATGACGGCTGACGGCCAGGCGCAGATGCTCGGCGGCTTTCGTCCAGGCGCCATGGCTGATGGCCCCCCGCGCCAGACCGAGCAGCGCATACGGGTTGCCGGGCTCGCGCTCCAAGACCGCCGCATAGGCGGCGGAAGCTTCGGTGATCTGATTATTTTTCAGCAGGATGTCCCCCAGCCTCAGGCGGGCCGGCAGATAATCCGGGGCCAGTTCGATCGCGCGCCTCTCCAGTGGCAGCGCCTCATCGAGCCGGCCAAATTCGGCCAAAATGCAGGCGGGCAGGTGCGCCCAGCGGGCGCCCTGGGGCTCGAGCAGCCGAAGTCCATCGTAGCAGAGCAATGCGGCGGGATAGAAACCGTTGGCATGGTAGAACCGGCTGAGGGCCGCCAACCCGGCCGCCGGCCGTACATACCCCCGGGCAGTGCCCTCCGCCTGGGCAATGAGATCAATCAAATCGGATGGATAGGATCCCAGTTCGGGCCGGTCCGGCAAGTGTTCGGCCACAATGTTGTGCCGCTGGATGGCAATCCATCCAAGCCAACCGGCGCCAATCACGCCGGTCAGCAGCAGCCCAGCCCAGATGAAATGTCGCCGTTGGGCGCGGGGAGTTTTCATGGCGGGGGATGCTGGCGCCAGAGGGTCAGCCGGCTCATGTGCTCGAAGGGCGGATAGGAATAGAAGCCTCCACTGATGATCGCCGGCCGGCCCGAGCCGTCCAGGTCGCCGGTCGCGCAGGACATGAGCTGGTAGGGCACGTGGGCCAGGATTTTCAGGGTGAAATTCATTTTCCCGTCATTCTTAAAGTAGACCAGCGACGGCGACTGCGGGTTCTTCCAGTCATTGAAGCTGCTGATGGCCACCACATCGATGGCTCCGTCCCCATCCACATCAATCCCCACGGGACTGTAGGCACCGGTGAGATCGCCAATGCGATGATAGCGAAAATATCCCTGCCCCAGGTTTTCCAGCCATTGCAATCCATGCCAGGGGCGTCCGCCTGGATCGGCGTAGGCAAATCCATCGCCATTGCTGTATATGATATCGGGCAGCCCGTCACGGTTCAGGTCGCAGAGGCTGATCCCGCTGCTGCCAAAATCCTCGTTGGTGGAGCCGAAGAGTTTCCGATCGGTAAACACCCCGTGCCCGTTGTTCTCAAATATATGGATCTCCTCCCATTGCTGGGAAACCACCGCGACAATATCCGGGATCCGGTCCCCGTTCATGTCGGCCACGCAGACATTGATGGTGCCGGAGAGATTGGCCGTGCTGCTGGTGAGCAGTGTGCCGTTGGTTAAAGTGACGGTTCCGGTGACATTGCCGCCGGTGAGGTTCGAGATGCCGTTGGTGATCGCCAGGCTGGTGAGGTTGCCGCCGGTGAGGTTCAAAGTGGCTGCCGAAGTGGTGGCACCAGTGACCGAACCACCGCTTATATTCGCCGTACCGCTGTTAACGGCCAGGCTTGCCAGAGTGGCTGCACTCAGCAGAGTTCCGCCCGAAACGGTCGTCACGTTGGCCGAACCTCCGGTGAGATTGGCGGTGCCGCTGACGACGGTGAGGTTCCCGAGAACACCGTTGGAATTGAGTGTTCCGATGGTGAGATT
>JBAXWQ010000276.1:0-4148 GCA_037128315.1 Opitutia bacterium
TTCCCGCCCAAATCGGCCGTATGCCGGCCGTCCTGCAGCGCCAAGGCAACGGCGGCTTCAACCTCCCCGGCTTCTTTTTCCAGGCCCAGGGAATGGCGCAGCAGCATCGCCGCGGACAGGATCGTGCCCACGGGATTGGCGATGCCTTTCCCGGCAATGTCGGGGGCCGAACCATGGATCGGCTCATAGAGGCCGAGCCGCCCCGCCCCGAGCGAGGCGCTGGGCAGCAGGCCGAGAGAACCGGCCAGCACGGCGGCCTCATCCGTCAGGATGTCACCGAACATGTTCTCGGTGACAATGACATCGAACTGGGGTGCGTGGGTGATGAGGCGCATGGCGCAGGAATCGACGAGCTGATGCTCCAGCTTCACGTCGGGATATTCGCGACCGACCTCGATAGCCACCTTGCGCCAGAGCCGCGACGATTCGAGCACGTTGGCCTTGTCGACCGAGGTAACAAGCTTGCGCCGCTGCTGCGCGAACTGGAACGCCAGTTTCACGATGCGCCGGATCTCCCCCTCGGTGTAAACCAGGGTGTCCACGGCGCGCTCGCCCTCGGGGGTCATCGTGCGCCCCTTGGGGGTGCCGAAATAAAGGCCGCCGGTCAGCTCGCGGATGACGACGAAATCAACCCCGGCCACGCGCTCGGGCTTCAGCGGCGAGAGGTGGGCCAGCGAGGGAAAGGGCCGCACCGGCCGCACATTGGCGTAAAGACCGAGCGCCTTGCGGATGGCCAGCAACCCCTGCTCGGGGCGCACACTCGCCTGTGGATCGTCCCACTTGGGCCCGCCGACCGCCCCCAGCAGCACCGCATCGGCGGCCTGGCACGCGGCCAGCGTGTCGTCCGGCATGGCGGTGCCGTGGGCGTCAATGGCACAGCCCCCCAACAGGTGCTGGGTGAAGTTGAAGTGATGGCCATGGCGCTGGGCCACGGCCTCGAGCACCAACCGGGCCTCATTGACCACTTCGGGGCCAATGCCGTCACCGGGAGTGAGTGCGATGTTTGCTTTCATGTAAGGGTTTCGACCTTGGGGGCATCCGACCCCGCGACGGCATATTCAAACCCGTCGGCCAGGGCCAGCCACGTGGCTTCCAGGATATTCGGTCCGGCGCCCACCGTGCTCCAGCGCCGCACCCCGTCGTGCCAGTCGATCAGGACCCGGGTCACCGCGGCCGTGCCACTGTTGGAGTTCAGGATGCGGACCTTGTAGTCAGCCAGCTGGATGTCCTTCACGTGCGGGAAATGGGGCTGCAGCGCCTTGCGCAGGGCCTGGTCAAAGGCGTGGACCGGTCCGGTCCCCTCGGCCGCGGTGTGCGTCTCCTGGTCCTCCACCTTCAGTTTGATGGTGGCATCCGCCATGCCGCGCGCCCCGTGCCGGCTGACCATGACCCGGTAGTCGAGCAGCGAAAAGGGCGCATGATAGTCGGGCGACAGCCGGCGCACCAGCAAGGCCACGCTGGCCTCGGCGGCCTCATAGGAAAATCCCTCGTGCTCCTTGGTCTTGATCAGCTCCACGATCTTGGCGCCGGTGGCGGCGTCGAGATTCTGCAGGCCCAGTTCGCTCGCCTTGGATACGACGTTGGCGCGCCCGGAAAGTTCACTGACGACCACCCTCATCTGGTTCCCCACCAGGGCCGGATCAATGTGCTGGTACGCGTCCGGGTGCCGCTGCATCGCGGAGACATGCACCCCGGCCTTGTGGGCGAAAGCGCTCTCGCCGACATAGGCCATGTGCTCGTTGGGGGCGAGATTTGCGACCTCGGCGACAAAACGCGCCACCTCGTGCAGATGCGCCAGGGCGCCATCCGGGAGCGATCTTAGCCGGAGTTTTAATTCCAGGTTGGGGATGACCACGCACAGGTTGGCGTTGCCGCAGCGCTCCCCGTAGCCGTTGATGGTGCCCTGCACATGCCGGGCCCCGGCCCGCACCGCTGCCACGCTGTTGGCCACGCCGCATCCGGCGTCGTCGTGCGCATGGATGCCCACAGGGACGGACGCACCGAGCTTGGCGCGAACGTCCTGCACCGCCGCCTCCACCTGCCAGGGCAGCGAACCACCGTTGGTATCGCACAGCACGATGGTCTCCGCTCCGCCCCTCACCGCCGCCTGCAGGGTCTGCAGGGCATAGCCGGCATCCAGGCGGTAACCGTCGAAAAAATGCTCGGCATCGTAGATGACGCGTTTCCCCTGCGCCCGCAGGTAGGCCACCGTCTCCTCGATCATCTTCAGGTTCTCCTCGAGGGTGGTGCGCAGGACTTCCGTCACCTGCAACACGGAGGACTTGCCGAAAATCGCGCAGACCGCCGTGCCCGCCTCAACCAGGGCCCGCACACTGGCGTCATCCGCCGGCGCCAGACTGGCCCGGCGCGTTGCCCCGAACGCCACGATCTTGGCGTGGCTCCAGGTCATCGCCCGGGCGCGTTCAAAGAACACGGCGTCCTTCGGGTTGGAACCCGGCCATCCACCCTCAATGAACATCACCCCGAGCTCATCCAGCTTGCGGGCGATGCGCAGCTTGTCGTCGACCGAGTAGGAAATGCCCTCGGTCTGCGCCCCATCGCGCAGCGTGGTGTCGAATATTTCGACCACGGGATGATACTCATTCTGGGACGGCTTCATGGGCTTAGGCAGCTGGATAATAGAGTCGTCAGGCTCAGGGCACGATCGCGGCGGGGGTGATGGTCTTCTGGGGGTGTTGCGCCCGGCCGGTGGTGTGGCGGGACAGCACATGGTTCAGGGCGGCGATGTAGGCCTTCGCACTGGCGACCACGATGTCGGTATCCGCGCCATGCCCGTGACTCGAGCGCTGGCCCTCTTGCCGCACCCGCACGGTGGCCTCGGCCAGGGCGTCAATGCCCTCCGTCACACCGTTGATGCCGAACTCGATCAGCGTGACCGGCACCTGCACGATGGCGTCAATCGCCTTGTAGGTGGCGTCCACCGGGCCGGTGCCGATGGCGGCAAAATTGTGACTCTGGCCGTCGGGATCGCGCAGCCGGACGGTCGCCGTGGGCAGGCCAGTGGTGCCGCAGACGACCTGCAGGTTCTGCAGGGCCCAGAGCTCGGGGACGGTCGTGCGCTCATCGGAGGCCAGTGCCACGAGGTCGGCGTCATGCACCGCCTTCTTGCGGTCGGCGAGCTTCTTGAACTCGTTGAAGGCCTTGAGCAGCGCATCGCCCTCGAGGGGATAGCCGAGCTCGGCCAGCCGCTTGGAAAACGCCGCCCGCCCGGAATGCTTGCCGAGCACGAGCATGGTCTGGGTCGCCCCGACGTCCTCGGGCCGCATGATCTCGTAGGTCTGGGCATTCTTGATCATGCCGTCCTGGTGGATGCCGGACTCGTGCGCGAAGGCGTTGGCGCCGACAATGGACTTGTTCGGCGGCACGGGATAGCTGGTGCTGCGCGAGACGAGCTTGCTGGTGCGGCAGAGCTGCGTGGCGTCGATGCCGGTGGTCAGGCCGATCTTCTCCCCGCGGGTGCGGATCGCCATCACGACTTCCTCGAGGGAGGCGTTGCCGGCGCGTTCGCCGATGCCGTTGATGGTGACTTCCGCCTGGCGGGCGCCGGCCCGGAGTCCGGCGAGCGAGTTGGCCACCGCCATGCCGAGATCATCGTGGCAGTGCACGGAAATGATCACGTCCCGGGCCCCGGGCGTATGCTGGATGATGCCGGCAATCAGCGCCCCGAACTCGTCCGGCATGGTGTAGCCGACGGTGTCCGGGATGTTGAGCGTGGTGGCTCCAGCCTTGATGACGGCCTCGAGCACCTGGTAAAGAAACTGCGGATCACTGCGCCCGGCGTCCTCCGGGGAAAACTCGATGTCGGCGCACAGGGAGCGCGCATACGCCACCATCTCGACGGCGCGGGCGGTCATCTCCGCCCGCGACATGCGGAGCTTGTGCTGGAGATGGATGTCACTCGTCGCGAGGAAAGTGTGGATGCGCGGGTGCTTGGCCCCTTTGACTCCGTTCCAGGCGGCATCGATGTCGCTGCGGGTGCAGCGGGCCAGTCCGCAGATGATCGGCGGCTCGGACTGCGGCCGGCCCTCGACGGGCACCTGCCCGACTTCCGCCGCGATCGATTGCACCGCTGCCAAATCGTCGGGTGACGCCGCGGGAAAACCCGCCTCAATCACGTCCACCCCCAG
>JBAXWQ010000277.1:0-4127 GCA_037128315.1 Opitutia bacterium
ACGCCACGATCCCGAAGCGCCTGGCGGACAACATCGGTCCGGAGAAGAACTTCAATCCGCGTTTTTCCGGGCAAGGCAGCACGCTGGCATGGAATCCCGAGAACATCGCCAATTACGCCTCAATCAGTGGCACCGTCTCCACGGGGAACGAGATCGAGGCGATCGTAAATCCCACCCGGAGTTGGCGCATCTCGGCCAGTGTCTCCAAGAACGAAGCCTTCCAAGCCGACGCGGCCGGACAGGAACTCGCCTTCGTCAACGCCTGGAGGAGCAACCTCGACACCATGTATAACGGAAATTTGCTGCAGGGCTGGAGAAATCCGCCCACGGCAGCCGGCACAATCTGGGGGCAGTACTCGAGCGAAACGGTCGCCCTGATCAAGACGTCCAACGCCCTGTCCGGAACCGCCTTGCCCGAGATCCGGAAATGGCGGGCGAATCTGGTGACCCGCTACGACTTTCGCGAAGGTTTCCTCCGGGGGTTCCGTATCGGCGGCGCGGCCCGCTGGCAGGACAAGGTCGGCATCGGCTATCCCTATATAACCGACCAGACGGGATCCACAGTGGCCGATTTCAAGCACCCCTATTGGGGACCGCGCGACACGGCTATCGACATGAATTTGGGCTACCGCCGAAGAATCACAGCCGGCGGACGGGCGATCAATTGGGAGATCGGCCTGAACGTCCGGAATCTCAATGCCCGGGACGAACTCATTCCGATCAAGGCCAACGGCGACGGCACCTGGGGAACCTTCCGCATTCCTCCCCAACGGACGTGGAGTCTGACCAACTCGTTCGCTTTCTGAGTGCACCGGTGAAACACGCAGTGTTTTCCACGCATGATCACCACGACTGCGAATCGGATCATCTCGGCTTTAATGGCGAAATGAGCGATCGGATGACCGATATTGTCGAAATAACCATGAACCGCCGATCCCTTCCAGCCGGTGTTGCCAGCAATCACCTTGGACTGCTTGCCGCCTTAATCACGCTCGCAATTCCGCACGTCCAAGCCGCCACCTCGAAGCCCGAGCCGGCCGTGGTCTCAGACCCCAACTTCCCTCTGATCCAGCTGCCAGCCAAGTTCGATTCGCATCGTACGACGAAGCGGGTCAATCTGAGCCCTGGCGAGTCGTATGGGCTGCTGGATGTCACTGGTCCCGGATGCGTACGGCATATCTGGATCACGGCCACTGCCCCGGAGCGACTCGACCTTGAGGTGGCCTGCGACGGCGTCGAAGCGCCGCAGGTCAAGATGAGGATGAACGAGTTTTTCGGCGTCCTGCTGGGCCAGGAGCCCTATCGCATCGAATCGGCCCCGATCAAGCTGCTGCCGAAGAGCGGATTCAACTCCTATTTCCCCATTCCGTTCGAGTCGTCCTGCAGGATCGTGCTGCGCAACAGCTCGCAGCAGAAGGTCTCCGTCTGGTCCATGGCCGACTGGCAGCAGTATGGAGCCGAAGCCAAAATCACGCCCTATCGGCTGAACGCGGTGTGCACGAAGGTGGAGCAGGCCGGGCCCTTCGACTCGGTGCTCCTCGGCTCCATCTAAGGCGCGGGGTTCGTGGCCGGCCTGATCCATGCCATCAAGCGTCATGATCAGGCCGATATGATCTGGCACACAGGAGGCGACACCTGGCTGATCGATGGCGAGACCAATCCGCACGTCCTCCGTGGCATCGGCAGCGAGGACGTCTTCGGATACTCGTTCGGAGTGTATAAGGACCTGAGCCAGTGGATGGGTGGTGCCCATGTTGTCGGCGAGAATCAGGCCTGCTCGGAGGTGGTGGCCTACCGCTTTTTCGGCGTCGATAGCGTCGCGTTCAAGTCGTCCCTGGTCCTCCGCTTCGGCACCCGCGCCAACCATATCGAGAACGTGTTGTACTATTACAGCGACATCGGGGCGAAGGGCAAAACGGTTGAATCTCCGAAGGAATGGACGCTGTCCGGCCCCTTCGAGGTCGCCGACTACGACCGTTTCCGTGAGGAGCCGCTGCCGGTGGAAGTGGCGGACGGCAAGCCCGGGAAATGGGATTGGGGAAATCGGACCTTGGAGACCGTCAAGATGACGCCGGAACACACGTGGGTCGATTTCACCCGTTGGTATCGCTTCAACAAGGCGGGGAACACAGGCACCCAGCCGGACCGCTGCGCCGCCTACGCGAGCGCGGTGATTGTGTCCGAGAAAGCGGGCCAGGCGATGCTGCGGCTCGGTTTCGACGACTGGGCGAAGGTCTGGCTGAACGGCGTCGCGGTCGCCACGCTGAGGCATGACGACGGAGTCAGGACGGCCGAGATTCCCGTGGCACTGAAGGCAGGGGGCAATCGACTGGTCGTCCGCCTCAGCAATTCTGACGGATCTTCCTTTCCCCCCGAAGCGGGATTTTGCGAGCAACGGCGGCGTCATTTGAGAGGAGAAACGCGGCCCCGGCGAGGTAGCGTGAGCCGGCGTTTCACGGGATTTTTTAGGGACAACTTGGGGGCAGGCAGCGTGGGCAGGACTGCCAAGATTTCCTGCTGGGCGGCGGCATGGGAGTCGGGCAGCCGCCACAGGGCGAGCTTGCGCTCGCCGAGGCCAACCAGGCGCACGCCGTGCAAGCGCGTGACCGCGTCCTCGACGGTGAGCCCCAGCGGGGCGACCCGGCGGTCGAGCGCGCGCACCAGCTTCAAGGCCAGCATCGTCACCAGCGCGTGTCCCTCGGTGCGCTCGGCCTTGCGCAGGAAGATGGGGCGGATTTCCAGCAGCCCCGTCTTCATGGTGCGGAAGTCCCGCTCGACCTCGATGAGGTTCATATAACGCGCGTGGACCGTGGGCGTGTCCGCCACCGCCGCGGGCACGTCGGTCTCCAGGACGTAGCAGCCGTCCAACAAGGCCAGGTCCGCGGCCACCGCTTCGGCTTTGGTCCAACTCACCACGCGCCCGCTCACCTGCAGCGTCAGCCAGGCCGAAAACCCATAGTGGTCGAGCCAGCCTTGCGCCTGCTTGCGCAGCGTCTCGACCTTCGCCCGCGGCTTCTGCGCGAGCCGTTGGTTGCCGGCGGCCAGCCGCTGCTCAAGGCGTTGATATTGGCTGAGCCGGCGCTGCCGGTCCCGCTCGCGGGTCGCGGGATTGCAGCGTAGAATCAGCCGCCGGTTCTCGTATTCCACCGCCGCCGGCTCCTCGTCGAAGAGCTCCGGGCTGAGCACTTTGTTCGCCAGCAGTTTTCGGATCTGCGGATCAGTCAGGGCCGTCACATACCGGTAGCCCGCGGTGCCCAGCGCCGCCTTGCCCATTTTCTTGATCATGCCCCGGTCGCCGACCACCACGATTTCCTGCGCCCCGAAGCGCACCTTCAATTTTTCCACCGTCGGCTGAAAGCTCTGCGGGTCACTCGTGTTGCCGGGATATAACTGGATCGAGAGCGGTTCGCCCTGCGCATCGGTCAAGAGGCCCGCGACCACCTGTTTCTTATAGCGCTTGCCATCCCGGTTATAGCCGTGGGCGGCCAGTTCGTTGCACTGCCCTTCAAAGTAGGAGCTGGTGACATCATATAAAAACGCCGCTCCAGGTTCGAGCTTCGGCGCCAGCGCCCGCTCGATGCGCTCCTGATGGGCCTGCAGCCAGTCCAGCGCGCGATAGAGATCGTCTTCGTCGAACGCTTCGAGCCCCAGTACCTCGGCCACCGCGTGGTCCTCGGCCCAGCGCACTGCCGCCAGCCGGCTGCCCTGCCAGGCGACGCGCGCATAGATCATGAACAAGGCCAGTTTCGCCGACCGATCCGGGCCGAGTGCCGCGACCAGCCCCAGCTCGCCGGCCAGCGCGTGCAGCCCGGCCAGCACCCCGTAGCAGGGGCCGAGGTGCACTGGCGGCGCCGCGCCCGTGGGCGCCTTGCCCTGGCAGTATTGCTCAATCAAGGCGATGAGCGGCTCCGGCAACCGCGACAGGTTGGCCAGCGTATAATGCACCACCCGGGTCTTGACCGGCGCATCCTTCGGTGGGCGGCCCGGCGGACGTATCACCGGTTCCCGTACGCCTTCGACCAACAGCACCGAACCGTACGTCTTGCCGCCCTGCACGCTGCGATTGCGTTTGATGAACACGCGCCGACGCTGGCGCGCCCGCCGACTAGGGCAAGCCTAAATAGCAT
>JBAXWQ010000278.1:0-4102 GCA_037128315.1 Opitutia bacterium
TCCGAACCGCCGCCGAGCGGTATGCCCGGATCCAGACGATGAGCGGCGAGTATCCAGTCAAAGTGCTGTGTGCGACGCTCGCGGTCTCACGCAGCGGTTACTACGCGTGGGTTCACTCCAGCGGCTCGACACATGCCCGTCGGGACCGAGAGTTGCGTGTGCTCATCGCCACGGTGCATCGGCAATCGCGGGAAACGTATGGCAGCCCGCGGATCACGATTGATCTGCGCGAGCAAGGCGAGGCGGTCGGTCGGCACCGGGTCGCCCGCCTGATGCGGCAGGACGGGCTGCGGGGCAGACAACGACGGCGATATCGGGTGCGCACGACGGACAGCCGCCACTCGCATCCGATTGCACCCAACCGGTTGGCCACGCTGCCCGCCCCGACCAAGCCGGATCAAGTTTGGGTGAGCGATCTGACTTATGTGCCGACGGACGAAGGCTGGCTCTACGTCGCTGGGGTGCTCGACCGTTGCAGTCGCTGCCTGGTTGGCTGGGCGATGGGCGCCACACTCGACACGGCCGTGCCGTTGGCCGCTTTGATGATGGCATTGCGGCAACGTCAACCCGCCCCTGGTCTCATCCATCACTCCGACCGCGGCGTGCAGTATGCCAGTGCCGATTATCGCTCCGCGCTCGCCGCCCACGGTCTCGTTGCCTCGATGAGCCGCAAGGGCAACTGCTACGACAACGCCGCGATGGAGGCGTTCTGGAGCAGCTTGAAAAACGAACTCGTCCATCGTCGACGCTTCGCCACGCGGGCTGACGCCCGCACCGCGATCTTCGACTACATCGAGTCCTTCTACAACCGCTCCCGCCGCCACTCCTCACTCGGCTATCAAAGCCCGCTCGACTACGAATCCTCCCTCAGCTAACTAACCTACAACACGCTCACCGCGTGTCCGAAATATCCGGGGAAGCACAGCTGTTGGGGTGCTTAGAATGGGTGCGCTGCTCGTCTGGGATAGGGTGCTACGCAGTCCTTTTCAGGGTGATGCAATTGGCACCCAACTAGCGCCCTAAAATGGGGCGTTGAGTAGGCATGAATTGGTGGAGTTCGGGAAGCCTAGGGAAACCATTGGGGCGGTCTGCGAATGCTCCCGCCAAAAGAATAGGGTGCTGGCGGCCAAGCAGATCACTTAGGTGAGAACGTCACGCACGGGCGGTCAAATATAAGGTGTCCAACGACCCACGGGGCACCATTTCGGGCTTTGGCTTGCACCAATTGGACGTGGATACGCTCCGCTTGAGAGTCTTGGGGTTGATCAGATCCGGGCGGTGGGGCGCACAAAAACCACACCTTGTCTGCATCCTGCTCGATGGCCCCAGATTCCCGCAGGTCGGAGAGACGCGGAGGGCGGTCCTCCCGCTCGCTTTCCCGGTTCAATTGCGAGAGCAACAGGATGGGGCAGCCCAGCGATTGGGCCATCAGCTTGAACTGTCGACTCATCTCCGCGACTTGGCGTTCGCGGTGCTCTCGACGGGTCTCCTGTGGCGGGGTGATGAGTTGGAGGTAGTCTACCACAACTAGCCCCAGTCCACCCGGCGCAGTAAGGAGCAAACGACACCGGGCTTCGATTTGATCTATTTTACTGACTGATCTGGACTCGAAAACATGGAGGGGGCGAAGGGCTTTGATCTGATCAAGCCCAGCGAGCAGGGCCTTGCGGTCGGCCAAACCAGCCCTCCCTGCCCGTTGCACCGCTAGGCGATGAGCCAACTCTGCCCCGGACATTTCTAACGAGAAAAAGGCCACGTTTTTCCCGTGCTGCGCCGCAGTGCTGGCATACTGCAGGGCAAGGGCGGTTTTCCCAAGGCCGGGTCGACCGGCGAGGATGCATAGTTCACCGGGCTTCATTTTGCCAGTGGCTCGGTCCCAGCCGGGGAAGGGTCCCTCCAAGCCCGCGTCACTCGGGGAGACAATTGCGCCCCTAGCCTCCTCCGCGAAGTCTGCCAGTGTTAGGCTTTGATGCTGGGCGGCGCAGTCCAGGGCGGCGCGCAGGTGGGGCGCGACCCGATCCCATAGCTCATCCCAGGACGCGGCATCGCCCGCTGTTGCCTCTTGGGCGGCGGATAAGGCCGCATTGAGGCTACGTTGCTTGGCAAGGCCGATTATATCCGCAACTAGGCGCGGGGAGTTAATGGCGGTGGGTTCCAGCCCTTCGATGCCAGTAAGGTGGACAAGCGTGACCTGTTGACCGTGCAAGGAGGACAGGAAGGGCCATAGCGCGTGAGCCTCAGGTGCTACGCCGTTAGCGGCAGAGGACTGGATTGCGGCATAGATCGCCCGGTGCTCCGGGGTGGTGAAGTAGTTCTGGGACAATCCTGCGCTGGTAGCCGAGTAGACATCCCGCTCCGATTTCATCAGGCTGGAGAGGCAATGGGCCTCCCTGTCGGTGTTGGAAAGGGCGTTCATGACATTGAAACCTCGCGGAGCACAGGCTCAGGGCGGGTGCTGCCGTTTAAGGGCGTGCAATCGGCCGACCCGGCGAATTTGTGCCGCCGCAACTTGTCGCGCAGCCCTGCGAATCCAACCTCGTTGTAGGGAATGTTTTTGAAGCGGATCGCCTCGTCTCGGAAGGCGGGATAGAACTTGCGGATCTGATCCGGCAGGCGGCCGGTGGCTTTGGCAACGTCCGCAACTTCGGCGTCTGGAAGGCAATCTGGCCAGAACGCAGCAGGCGTGCTGGATTTCTCTTCCCCTTTTATTTCTTTCTCTTCCCTTACGCTTTCGAGTGATGGCCCCATTAATGGACCCATTGATGGTTTGTCTTGCGAGGGTCGTCCGCCTAGATGGCCAACACGTTGCGCGTTTTCGCGTCGAGACTTTGCGGTTTTTTCATGCGAGAGTGGGTAACTCCAAATTGTTAGGTCAGCACCATCCCAGAGCAAAAGTCTCGGGCATTTTCTCACTTCTCGGGCCGTAACTCCGCACGTTTGCTGCCAACGGCGACTAGACCAGGCCTCGCAATTGGCGATGCGGCCCCCGTTCTCCTGCTCGGCCGCCCAGAGGATGACGTTGAGCCAGGTCGCGCGCTGGATCGGGGTGCTGCCGATGTACTCTGGGGCAGCCTTGGTTCGTGTTTCGAGGTTGAGGTAGTTCATGCCGCAAGTCCTTTGTTCGTCGCTGTCATGGTTCGTACTCCTCCGGTTTTTTGCAGCATGGCTAGGATGGCAGGATGGCGCAGGATATCCGCGATATGACTAGGCCCAGAGGTGCCACTGCGGGTTGCAAGGGCGGACCAGTCCACTAGGAGCCGGTCAGTCCCTGCGGTGCTGGCCGCGTGATCATCTATGCCGGGGCGGCCTGCTGCCCACACATGCGATGCGAACCCTGCCGCCAATGGCCTCGCCTTGTGTGCAGGGGTATGGCCAGGAGGCGTTTTGACTGCTTGGGAGGGTCTAGGTAGCCGTTTCACGACGCGCCCCCGCGCTTGTGGCTAAAAGACTCGATCCAGCGATTCCACTCGGTCCGTCTGATACGTACGAGGCGCCTGGATGGACGGAATACCTCCAGTTCACCATCCTCTATTCTGGTTTCAATAAAACGGCGCGTGCACCCAATCTCTTGGGAGGCGTCGGCCAGGGTCAGGAAGACATCGCTTCTGGCGTCTTTGTTTTGTGTGTCCTTCATTAGGACACCAAAGATGAACATAGGATCGGATATGTCTCGACTGGAAGTGTCTAAATTTCGCGAGGTTTTTTATATGCACGGAACAGAAACCTGAGGTGTCTGTAGGCCTTGTGTTCACTCATACCATGTCTGGTCAGCAGCTCATTGAGCACGAAGCGCACCCAAGTAGCTGTAATTCTTTTGCTCACGGAAAGGCGGTTCCTCACCTGATCGATCTTAGCAGGAGTAAGTTCTGGCAGTGCCGCATACAGTTTACTGTGGCTTTTGATATCCTGAATTTCCCAAAATTTCTCTTCGACTACCCTCTCTGGATTATCTTTAGGGAGATTTTTCAGCCGTTGTTCCGAGTCTAGCAAGGCAATGAGGAGGTCAGCAACGAAGCGCGGGTGTTTTTTCAGGAGGGTGACCACGAGTTGCTGATGCTTGAAAATGATTTTTGTACCAACCTTGGTATCGGAGGCAAAATTG
>JBAXWQ010000279.1:0-4073 GCA_037128315.1 Opitutia bacterium
CGCCTTGGCTGCTGCTGCGGCCTTGGCCTTATCCTCGGCGGCCTTGCGGTCGGCGGCGAGCCGGCCATCGACCTCGGCGGCCTCGACCGGGTGGATCTCGTGGTAATAGCTGTTCGGCTTGGCCAGCTTTTCGCGGTTCAGGAACAGGTCTTCAAAGCGGTTGGTCGTCGCGATCTCGTACACCTTGTCCATCTTGATCGCGTCAAAGGGGCAGACCTCGACGCAAATCTGGCAGCTCATGCACACGGAGGTGTCGATGCCGAAGATCGCCGGGTAGAGCTGCATCTTGCCGCTGGCGTCGGGCTTCTTGTCCTTGCTCTTCTCGATGATGATGCACTGCGGCGGGCACTCCTTTTCGCAGATCTGGCAGGCGACGCAGCGCAGCGTGCCCATCGGGTCGGTGGCGTTTTCGGCGATCAGGAAAGGGAAGTTGCGGTAGTTTTCCGGCAGGACGGTCTTCTGCTCGGGATACTCGACCGTGACCATCCGCTTGGGGTCATAATAGCTCCCCAGGAAGTTTTTCGCGGTGACCGCGAGGCCTTTGATGATGCCGGTGCCGAGCATGGTCAGGATTTTTGATTTTCGATTTTCGATTCTCGATTGGGTGCGGTCGGATGTCTGGTCAGCGGGCCAACGCGGCATCCAGCTGCGACGAACCCCTTTGCCGACCCGGGGCCGGCAATCGAGAATCCAGAATCGAAAATCGAGAATGTTTTCATCGGTCCACTTCGCCGAGGACGATGTCGATGCTGCCGAGGATGACGACGGAGTCGGCGATCGTGTGCCCGAGGCACATTTCCTCGAGCAGCGTGAGGTTGATGAGGGAGGGCGGGCGCACCCGATAGCGGTAGGGATTGGGCGAGCCGTCGCTGATGAGATAGAAGCCGAGCTCGCCCTTCGGACTCTCGAGGCGGCCGTAGGCCTCGCCGGCCTTGGGCCGGAAGCCGCGGAGCTTGGCCTTCGGGTCCATGATGGGGCCGGCGGGAAGTTCCTTGAACGCCTGCTGCAGGATCTTCACCGACTCGCGCATTTCCAGGATGCGCATCATGTACCGGTCGTAGGTGTCGCCGTGCGCGCCGAGCGGCACGCGGAAGTCGAACTTCGGGTAGAAGCCGTAGCCGTCGACCTTGCGGAGGTCGTAGTCGACGCCGCTGGCGCGGAGCACCGGGCCGGTGAGCCCGGCGTTGACGGCATGCGCGGGATCGAGCCGGCCGATGCCCTGGGTGCGGGCCAGCATGATCTCGTTGCCCGTGAGCATCCGCTCGTACTCGTCGAGGAAGCGCGGAAAATTGTCGGTGAGGGCGCTGGCCGCGGCGAGCCACTCCGGCGTGGGGTCCACCCGGCAGCCGCCAAAGCGCTGGTAGTTGCACATCATGCGCGAGCCACTGAGCGACTCGAACAGGTCGATGATTTTTTCACGCTCGCGAAATGCGTAGAGCAGCGGGGTGAACGAGGTGCCGAGGTCGTTGAACAGGAAGCCGACCAGGCAGGAGTGATTCACGAGCCGCGTGAGCTCGGCCATGATGATGCGCAGGTACTGGGCGCGGTCCGGCACGGCCTGGCCGGCCAGTTTTTCCACCGCGAGAGCGTAGGCCCAGTTGGTGGACATCGAGCAAAGGTAGTCGAGCCGGTCGGTGTACGGCATCGAGGCGAGATAGGTCGTGTTCTCGGCGATCTTCTCGTGGTTGCGGTGCAGGTAGCCGAAGACCGGCTTGAGCTTGACGATCTGCTCGCCGTCGAGCGTCACCACCATGCGGAACACGCCGTGGGTGGATGGATGCTGCGGTCCCATCGAGACCTCGAGCAGGTCGCCATGGAACTGGTCGTGCACTTGGCGGACGGTCGGGCCCGCGGGGCCGCCGAACGGTCCGGCGCCGCCGCTGGCTGGGAGTTGAGAGCCGAGAGTTGAGGGCTGAAAGGGGGTCATGGCGCGCCTCCTTCCTTGGACGGCGTTACAGCTGCGGTTGGCTGATGGGCCTTCGCCCGCTCGAGCACGGCGCCGTGGGCGGTGGGCTCCCACTCGTAGTCGTCGGGCTCCACGTAGTCCTTGCGCATCGGGTAATCCTTGAACTCATCCCACATCAAGATCCGGCGCAGGTCGGGATGGCGCTCGAAGATGATGCCATAGAGGTCGTAGACCTCGCGTTCCTGAAAGTCGCAGGAGCGCCAGACGGGGGTCAGGGAGGGCAGGGCGACCGCGTCGCTGCGGTTGGTCGTGCGCATCCGGATGGTGACCGGGCCGTGCTTCAGCGCCATTGAGTAGAGATGGTAAACCACTTCGAGGCAGCCTGGCTGCAGGCGGGTGGTCTTGGACTCGACGATCTTGGGCGGGCCGCCGGCCGGATCGGGCACCGTGGTCTTGGTGACGTCAGTGATCTCCTTGTCCGGCCAGTCGACGCCGGTGACATTGGAGCAGTAATCCAGCATGAGCGCGGGATCGTCGCGCAAGAAGAGGGCGAGATCGTGGGCATGCGCGGCATCGAGCAGGAGGGAGTGTTCGGCGGCGGCGCCGGGATTCGTCACGAGGGTGACTTGGGCCGACGGAAAGCGGGCCACCAGGCGGTCACGGATTTGTTCCAGGGTCTCCATGGCTCAGGCTTTGGCCTCCGGTTTCGGCGGGGTCCAGACGCTGTCGTTTTTCGGCGGCTCGAGGTCGTGCGCGCCGTAGGCGGGAATGGGAAACTCGCTCGGCATATCGGCGCGGGTGAAGCGGGCGGCGTTGGGCCCGGTCAGCTTCTCGCCCTTCATCTTTTTTTGCAGCTCGATGAGCCCGTTGAGCAGCGCCTCGGGGCGCGGCGGGCAGCCGGGAATGTAGATGTCGACCGGGATGAAACGGTCGATGCCCTTGAGCACGTTGTAACCCTGCTTGAAGGGTCCGCCGGAAATGGCGCAGGCGCCCATGGCGATGCAGTATTTCGGCTCGGGCATCTGGTTCCAGAGCCGGACCACCTGCGGGGCCATCTTCTTGGTGACGGTGCCGGACACGATCATGAGGTCGGCCTGGCGGGGGGATGGGCGGAAAATCTCGGCGCCGAAGCGGGCGATGTCGAAGCGGGCGGTGGCGGCGGCGATCATCTCGATGGCGCAGCAGGCCAGGCCGAACTGGAGCGGCCAGATGGAATTGGTGCGGCCCCAGTTGTAGAGCTCCTCGAAGCTCGTCATCAAAATGCCGTGGCGGCGCAGTTCCTCGCGCTCGGCATCCGAGATGTTCCCCTCCTTCGCCCCGTTCGACGGGCTCAGGGCTTCGGAGGGCAGGCCTGCGGCCGGTGTTGGGGCGGGCAGATTTGTAGCCACAGGCGTCCCTGCCTGTGGAGCTTGCGGGATGTTGGCGGCTGGATCGCTCATTTCCAGGCGAGGTAGCCGCGTTGCCAGGACCAGACGAGGCCTTCGGCGAGCAGGAGGATGAAGACCAGCATGGCGAGCAGGGCGCCCGTGGACAGGCTGGTGAAGGCGACGGCGAAAGGCAGGAGGAACAACACCTCGACGTCGAAAATCAGAAACAGGATCGCATACAGGTAATAGTGGGCCTTGAACTGGATCCACGAGTCGCCGGAGGAGGCCAGACCGCACTCATAGGTGGCGTTTTTTAGCACGCCGGGCTTGGCCGCCTGAAAAAACCGGACCCATAGCCACGCCACGCCGAGCATGATCAGGGGAAACGCAATCGCTACACCAAGGAAGAGGGCAAGGAATGCGTAGGGATGGTCGTGCATGCGTGGAGCGGACGGAAAATCACGCTACGAGGCGTGGTTTTTGACTCAACCGTGAAGCCGGGGTGTTTTTTGGCAGAAGCTGCGCATTGGTTGTCAAAGTAGAATATGCGTAATGTGGCGACAGGTTGTAGATTGATCCGCCGATGGGTGGAATCCGGCCTCTGGACGGGTTGGATTGAACGGTGGGAAAGGGTAGCGACAGTCCGCCGTGCCTGTCGGGATTGGCGTGGAGAAAGGACCGGCACGGAGGTCTGTCCCTACCTCAGGGGGAAGGTTGCAGGAAGGCAAGTCTCTGTGCGCTAGGAAGTCCGGTATTTTGCTGCTTCCGTCGCTCGAATCGGTGGTAGGGCGCGGACTCCG
>JBAXWQ010000028.1:0-18706 GCA_037128315.1 Opitutia bacterium
TACCTGACCATCTTGCTCCTGCGCTGGCGCGGCCGGCTGGTCTCGGTCCGCTTCGCCTGGGTGTGCGTGGTGATGTTCGCCCTGGCCCTGCTCTCCTTGGGCCCGGTCAATTCCAACCGTCACGGCTACCGGCCGGTCACCCTTACGCCGCGCTGACCGATGGAAACGCATCCGGCCGTCCTTTTCCAAATTGGCGCCAGCCATCACACCGCCCCGCTCGCGGTGCGGGAAAAGCTGGCCATCGACGCCCCCCGCGCCGCCGACCTCGCCGCCCGCCTGCGCCAGGCCACCGGGGTGCGCGAGTTCGCCCTGGTCAACACCTGCAACCGCGTCGAGCTCTACGGGGTGGCCCAGTCACCCGAGATCTTCGCCGCCATGCGCGAAGCCCTATGCGCCGTCACCGGTTGCACGCCGGCCGAGTTGGATTCAGCCGTTTCCCTGCGCCAGAATCACGACGCCATCGCCCATTTGTTTGCCGTGGCCTCGGGCCTGGACTCCCAGATCGTCGGCGAGACGGAAATCCTCGGCCAGGTCAAGCAGGCCTACGACGACGCGCTGGAAAAACGCTGGACCGGGCCGGTGCTGAACCGGGTTTTCCAGAAAACCTTCCAGGCCGCCAAGCACATCCGCACGAACACGGGCATCGGCGCCGGTCAGATCAGCATCGCCACGGTGGCGGTGGACCTCGCCGGCCGGATTTTCGGCGAACTGGGCAGCACCAAGGTGCTCGTGATTGGCGCCGGCGACATCGGTTTGAAGACCGTGCAGGCCTTCCAGAGCCGCGGGGCCTCCTCGATCACCGTGGCCAGCCGCACCCTCGCCAAGGCCGAGGAAGCCGCCGCCCTCGCCGGCGGCTGGGCCATGAGCATGGCCGACCTCCCCGAGGCCGTGGCCGGGGCTGACATCATCGCCAGTTCTACCTCCTCCCCTGACTTTATCCTCACGCTCGAGATGGTGGCCGCGGGCATCAGGCGCCGGCCTGCCCGGCCGCTGTTCCTGATCGACCTGGCCCTGCCCCGCGATGTCGATCCGGCCACGGCCCAGCTGGCCAATGTGTTTCTCTACAACCTGGACGACCTCGCCGAGATCGCCGAGCAGAACCTCGCGCAGCGCGAGGCCGAGGTGGCAAAGTGTCACGCCATTCTCGCCGAGCGCACCGCCGCGCTCTGGCCGCAGGTCGCCCATTCGCTGAATCAGGCACCCGGAAAATAATTATCTGCTTGGAGGCGGGGTGCCCTCACCCCGCGAGGCATCATGCACCTCCCGCATTTAGCGCCCTACAACAAGCAACCGCTGTTGTTTGTCACCACCTGTACCGCCGGTCGACGACCCATACTGGCCGGGAGGATTGCCCAAGACATACTGGAAGCAGTATGGATGAAATCTGCCATCATCGACGGATGGTTTGTTGGGCATTATCTGCTCATGCCCGATCACGTGCACTTGTTCGCCGTGCCCTCACTTGAGGCCAAACCGCTCGCTGTCTGGATGAAAAGCTGGAAATCAATTTCATCCCGCAGGCTGACCGCGAGTGGTGCATTCATTCCGCCGATTTGGCAGAATGATTACTTCGACCACTTTGTGCGCAACCCGGATGCATACCGTCAAAAATGGGAATATGTTCAGCAAAATCCCGTGCGTCAGGGACTGTGCCAGCAATCCACCGCATGGCCTTTTCAAGGCATGCTGCATGATTTGCCGCCGCGGCTCTTGGGGTGAGCGATTGCGGGGTGAGGGCACCCCGCCTCCAGCCCACTCGCTCAGCCGCTGACCCGCGGACGAGCGCGCTGGATGGCGGCTTTCAATTCATGGGGCTTGATCGGCTTGCTGAGATAGTCGTCCATGCCGGCGGCAAAGCAGTTCTCCCGGTCGCCCTGCATGGCGTTGGCGGTCATGGCCACGATCCACGGCCGGGTTTCCGGCGCCGGCCGCAATTGCACCAACCGCCGGGACGCTTCGAGCCCATCCATCTCGGGCATCTGGACGTCCATGAGGATGATATCGTAGGGCTGGCGTTGCACCGCTGCGAGGACCTCGCGCCCGTTGGCCGCCACATCGGCCCGGTAGCCGAGATTGTGCAGCATGTAGAGGGCGACCTTTTGGTTCACGGTATTGTCCTCCGCCAGCAAAATGCGTTCCGGGTATTCCACGCGGGGTGCGGAGACCGGCCCGGCAGAGGCCACGACGGCGGCATCATGTTTATCCCATAACAGCCGGGCCAGGGCATCCTGCAGCTGCGAAGGCTTGACGGGTTTGGTGAGATTGGCGGCAAACAGGCCCTCCGGATCGGCGACGCGGCCGAGCGAAGAAAGCAGCACCAGGGGCAAAGGGCGGAGCCGGCGGATTTCCCGGGCCAGCATATGCCCGTCCATTTCCGGCATCTGCATGTCGAGGATGGCAGCATCGAAGTTCTCCCCGCGGCTGAGCAGGGCCAGCGCCTCCGCGGGGGTCTCGACGGCGTGCGACACCATGCCCCAATTGCGGGCCAGGTCGCCCAAAATGCGGCGGCTGGTGGCGTTGTCGTCGACGATCAGCAGGCGCCGGGCCTCGACACTGGCCCGCGCCCCCCCCGTGTAGAGTCGCGGCTTGCTGGGGATGATCTCCACCCGGATCGTAAAGCTGAAGGTCGACCCCTGGCCGGGCGTGCTTTCCACCCACATCCGCCCGCCCATCATTTCTGCCAGGCGTTTGCTGATGACCAGCCCCAGCCCGGTGCCCCCAAAGCGGCGCGTGGTGGAGGCATCCACCTGGCTGAAGGACTGGAAGAGCCGGTCCATGGCCTCGGGCGGAATGCCGATGCCGCTGTCGCGCACGGTGAAGAGCAGGTCGATGCTGTCGCCATCGAGCGCGACCGGTGCCACGGAGAGCAAAACCTCGCCCTGGGCGGTGAACTTGACCGCATTGCCCAGCAGGTTGACCAGCACCTGGCGGAGTCGCGTCGGATCGCCGCAAATCAGGCCCGGGGTGCCGTCGGTGATCTCGTAAAGCAGGTCGAGATGCTTCTCCGCCGCTCGCGGCGCCAGCAGGTCGAGCGCGCCCTCGAGGCAGTCGCGCAGGGAGAACTCGGTTTTCTCCAGCTCGAACCGGCCGGACTCGATTTTCGAAAAATCCAGGATGTCGTTGATGACGGTGAGCAGCGCGTCGCCGCTGACCCGGATGGTCTCCGCATACTCCCGCTGTTCCGCTGAAAGCGGCGAATCGAGCAGCAGGCTGGTCATGCCGATGACGCCATTCATCGGCGTGCGGATCTCGTGGCTCATCATCGCCAGGAACTGTCCCTTGGCCACATTGGCCTGCTCCGCCGCCTCCTTGGCGGCCTGCAATTCCTGCTCCTGCTGCTTCTTCTCGGTGATGTCCACGATGGTGGCGACTTCCTGCAAAATGCGGCCGTCCGGCTGGCGAAAGACCTGCACATCGAGCCGGCACCAGACGGTGCGGCCGTCGCGGCGCAGGTAGCGTTTTTCCAGTGTATACCGGTCGATCTCCCCGCCGCGCAGGCGGGCGGATTCGGCCTCCTGCCGGGCCAGGTCGTCGGGATGGGTGATCGCGCGATAGGCGCCGTCGGACAAGGCCTCGGTGTGGGAGAGGCCGGTGATGCGCTGCACCGCATCGTTCACAAAGGATTCCTTGCGGTCGCCGAAATACACCCAGCTGACGCCGATGGGTTGGGCGTTCAAAATGAACCGGTAGAGGGCCTCGCGATGGGCCAGCTCGCGCTGGGCCTGCTTGAGCTCGGAGACATCCACCAGGGTCGTGACCTCCTGCACCTCACCCGAGGCGGCCTCTTTCAACAAGTGCATGCTGAGCACCGCCGAAACGATGCGGCCGTCGGCGTGGACGTAGCGCTTCTCCATCGAGAAGCTGGCCATGTCACCCCGGTAGAGTTTCTCCATCAACTCGGCCTGGCGGGCCCGATCCTCCGGATGGGAGGCATTGACATAGCGGTTGGTATCAAACCGCTCGCTGGCCGGCACCCCGGTGATGCGCTCGTGCGCCGTATTGACAAACCGGGTCGAGGCATCGCGCCGGGCGATCAGGGATATGCCCACCGGGGTGTGATCCAGCATGAAGCGCATCTGCGCCTCCTGCCGGGCCAGCTCGACGGCGATCCGCTTGCGCTCGGTCACATCGAGCATGATGGTCATGTAACCGTTGACGCGACCCGTCTCGTCGCGGAGCGGCTGCAGCTCAAAGTCGCACCAGACTTCGCGACCATCCTTCGCGTAGCTCAGCATTTCGCCCCGGAAATCCCGGCCGTGCTGGGCGGCCCGGGCGGCCATGACCAGCTGCCGGGGATTGGTTTTCGCCCCGCGGATCAGATGCGGCCCGAAATGGCCCCGCGCCTCGTCCAGCGTGTAGCCGAACATCCGGGTAAAGCCCTCGTTCACCCAGGTAACGCGGCCCGTGGCATCGGCCAGGCCCACCGCATTGGCCGTGTACCGCGCGATCAGGGCCATTTCCCGCGATTCTTTCTGCGTGCGCTGCAAATCGGCCGTCATGTCCTCGGCCAGCCTGAGCGCCCGCGCCCGGGCGCCGACCAGCGCCCACGTCAGCAACGTGGCCAGCGCGCAGATGCCCAGACCGCCGCCGAGCACAAACCAGGGGAGCCGGCGTTCACCGGATTGGTTGAACAGCGGCAGCGTGCTCGTTTGAATGGTCCAGCGCCGACCGAACACGTCCAGTGATTGTAGCCGATGGAAGTCCCGACCCGGCAGGTCGGCGTCGGCCATGGTTCGATCTTTTGGGTCCGGGCGGATATGCCCGTCAGTGTCGAAGAGGAGGGTCGAGCTGCGCATCTCCTCCCCTTCAAATACATCCAGGTCCAACTGGCCATCGACACTCCCAATCACACCATACATCAGCTGGTCGATCCGCAGCGATGCATAAACCCAGCCGCGCAACGCGCTGATGCGCTCGTCCGGAGTCGTGGGCGCCGGACCCTGCCGGTACACCGGGAGAATCAGCAGGAAACCCGGGATCTGCTGGTCGCCTTCAATGATCCGGATCCGCCGGCTGAGCACGAGCCGGCCGGTCCGCATCGCTTCTTCCGCCGCAGCGCGGCGGGTGTTGCCCGAGCCGATATCCAGGCCGAGGACCATGGCGTTTTTCGCTTCCGGGGCGATCCGCGTGACGACGTAGAGAAAAGGATTGTCGCCGGTCCGCTCCACCTTGAAGTCCGCCGGCCCCTCGGCGCGGATCCGCTCCTCGAGGGCTGCGATGCCGGCGCGCGGGATGCGCTCGACATAACCGAGCCCGATCACGCCGAATCCGAAGTAGTCCTGGATGGAGTCGACATAGGTGACCCATTCCGCGCGGGATACATACTCATTGGCCGTAACCAGGGCCCGGGCCCCGGTCGTCGCCTGGGCGGCGGACTCAAAACGCGACCGCAGGGTGGAGAGCATTCGCTCGTTCAAGCGCTCAAATCGCGCCCGTTCCGTGCGCTGCACCTCGCGCCGGACCAGCCCCCAGCCCACCAGGCTGAGGATCAAGCAGGTCAAAAGCACAACCCAAGGCAAAACCCGACTGCGCCACGAGCGGCTGTCGTGGCCAGACCGCAAGCTGGCGGCAGGAGGGGTGGTCATTGGCTTGACCCCCGCGGACGCGAAGACAGGCACAAATCATGGTCACTTAATTGCCGAGCAAGCCAGTCGCCGGCGGTGCCCAGCGCCGGCCGCGCCAGCATCGCCCGCAAGCGCCGCGCCTGGTCCTGGGTCCGCTCACGGCGGGCCGGATCGTCGAGGCATAGGCGCAACTCCGCCGCCAAGGCCGGCGCGGTGGCGGCACCCTGGATGAACTCGGGGTACATGGCTTCGTCCAGCAGGAGGTTCGCGATGCCAATGTACTCCACTTGGACCAGCAGACGGCCGAGCCAATAAGTGAGCGGATCCGTGCGATAGGTGAGCGCCCCGGGAATGCCGGCCAGCGCGCAGTGCATCGACATGGTGCCGCTGGCGGTCAGGACGGCCGCGGCGGGTTGCGGCAGGGCGCGGACTCCGTGCCGCGCCGTTTCGGTCCCGGCGGCGAGCGGAGTCGCCGCCCTACCCCCAATCGCCCGCAACGAGACATTCGCCGGCGGATGGGCCGCCTGCAGCACGGCGCAGATTTCATCGCTCGGGTATAACACCACCGCCTCCCGGGTGGTGCCCGATTGGCGGTAGGCCTCCAGCAGGACCGGGAAAACACGTTCGACCACTGAGCGGCGGCTGCCCGGAAGCAAGAGGACCGGTCCGGCCGGATCAAACGCCACCGGCGCCACGTAATCCGCCGCCACGAACGGATGGCCGACAAACTGCACCGGCAGCCTGGTGTCGGAGTAACAGGCGGGCTCGAAGGGAAAAATCGCCGCCAGGCTGTCCAGGTGCCGGGACATCAGGAAACGCCGGGCCGCGCGCGAGGCCCAGATCTGCGGGCTGATATAATACAGCGCCCGGGTGGGTCCGCCGCCCTTGACGGAAAAGCCCTGGGCACAGAGCCCCTCGGCAATCCGCAGATTCAGCCCCGATGAATCGACAAAGCACACCGCGCGGGGCCGGTGCCGGCCGACCCACTGGACGATGTCGGCGATCAGCGCCCGGTAGTGGGAAATCTTCGCCAATACGGCAAAGCCCATCGCGGAATTCGCCGTCAGGTCGCGCAGGAGCTGCGCCCCGGCGTCCGCCAGCCGCGGCCCGCCCAAGGCGCACACCCGCAGCCCGGGTTGCTGCGCCAACAGCTCGCGCAGCATCCGCGCCGCATGCTCGTCGCCCGAATGCTCGGCCGCGACGATCAGGAGGTCGACGCGACCGGGGGTGGGGGCCGGCAGGGCATCCGTCGGGCACGACTGGCTCATGATCGGTAGGGGCGGTTGCCCTCAACCGCCCTGCTGAGGGGTACGTCGCCCGGGCGGTTGAGGGCAACCGCCCCTACCTGCCAGACATGCTGGGTGTTTCGTCGCTTCATTTCTGCGCCTTCCGGATCTGCTCCGTGATGGTGATCGCCACCTCCAGGGCGGACTTGCCGAGGGCGCCACCGACCTTCGGCTGCTTGGCCTCCTGCACGCTTTCAATGAAGTGCGCGAGCTCGATGGCCAGCGGCTCACCCTTCTCGATCGGGATCTCATGCACCGGCACCTTGTCCTCCCCGGCCTTGGCGAGGCCGATCTTCAGTTTCAAACCGTAGGCGATGATGTCGCTCTTCTTCACCAGGTGCCCCTTCTGGTTCATGAAATCCAGCGAGAGATAGGCGTTGTCCTGGAAGACGCGGATCTCGCGGTTCTTCTTCAGGCTCATGCGCGAGGCACTGAGGTTGGCCACGCAGCCGTTCTCAAACTCAATGCGGGCGTTGGCGATGTCCTCGGTCTTCGACAGCACGCTGATCCCCACGCTGTCGATCTTGCGGATCGGGGACTTGACCAGGGCCAGCACGATGCCGATGTCGTGGATCATGAGGTCGAGCACGACGCCGACCTCGGTGCCGCGGGTCTGATAGGGAGCGAGGCGCTCGGTGGTGATGTACTGCGGCCGGCCGGTGTGCTTCTCGAGGTAGCTCATCACCGGATTGAAGTGTTCGATGTGGCCGACCTGCACGAGGCAGTGGTGCTGCCGGGCGGCGGTCAACACCTGCTCGGCCTCCTCCAGGCTGGCGCACAGCGGCTTCTCGATCAGCAAATGGCAACCTTGGGCCAGGAGCGGCAGGGCCACCTGCGCATGTTTATCGGTCGGCACGACGACGCTGATGGCATCGCAGGCCTCGCCGAGGGCCGCGATCGTGGCGAAACGCTGGCAGTTGTACTTGGCGCAGATCTCGGCCGCCCGCGCGTCGCTGGTCTCGAAAATGCCCGTGAGCTCGGCCCCGGGCAGGGCGGCGTAGATGCGGGCATGATGCTGGCCCAGCGAGCCGACGCCGGCGACGCCACACTTGATCTTGGGTTTAGCCATGCCCTGAACGTAGCGGGCGAGCACGGGACGGCCAGACTGTTTTGGATCGTATTGCGATCGACCCGCAGTCCGCCCACAACACACCCCGGCGCTGCACGCCACCCCTCTCGAGAGGGGACCCATACCGGTATAAAATCCCCTCTTGAGAGGGGTGCCCGCAGGGCGGGGTGTGGCAGGCCGCGCAAGGGTTCATGCCCATCGATCACCTACCCTGCCATTTGTAACCGGTCCGCCGCAGTCACTTCAGCCCCGACGGCAGGCGCGGCGACGAAATCAGCTCACCGAACACGCGCCAGCGGGCGGCCGGATCTGTCCCGGCGTGACTTTCAATATAGTGCCGCACGAGTTCCTCGCCGAGGTTGTAGTTGATGACATAGCTGCGGTACTTGTCCATGAAGCGCACCGAGCGCTGCGCCCGGGCCGGTTCCTGGAGCGACCAGTGCGTGAGCCACTCGGCCGCCGCGGCGGCGGTGATCTCGCCGTTCAGGTAGCGGCGGGCCGCCTCGTTGCCGGCAAAGCCGAGCTGTTTGGTCAGGCGCTGCACGCGGTAATAGTCGGTGACGCGCGCGGCCTCGAGCCCGGCCAGCGGGAAGAGGACATCGCGCTCGAAGGCCAACCGCTCGGCCGCGGTGAAGGCCACGCTGATGCCGTAGTTCGCCGAGCCTTCCGCAATCAGCGACTGCGGGCTGAAGAGCGCATAGAGGGAGAACTCGACCCAGCCGCGGTCGCGCCGGAGATTTTTCTCCAGCAGGACGTTGTAGGCATGGTGCCCGGGATATCCCTCGTGGCAGGCCAGGTCGATTGCCCGGTCGATGTAGATCGGCAGATCGGTGTTGATCTGGATGACGCTGCGATAATCGCCCTTGTACCAGTTGTAGCCGCCCCAGGGCTTGCCCGTGACATATTCGACCGCAAAACTCTCCCCGGCCGGCAGGCTCAGATGCTGCAGCGTGCGCCGGCGGGCCTCGGCGATCGCCGCCTGGAAAACGGCGTCGAGTCTGGCGGGGGGAATGATGAATTGCTGCCGGAACGCCTCCAGGCGGGTGGGGAGGGGGCCGGCGCCGGGCAAAGCCAGTTCGAGTTCCGCGAGCACCGCGCGGAAATGCTCCTCGGAGTTCGTCGGCGCTACGGCGTCGAAAAGCAAGGCCGACTCCTCATCGAAGGGAAACTTCCGTCCGCCGAGCATCTCGAGGCGGGCCGCCATGGCCCGGAACTGCTTGGTCAGATATTCATGGCGCAGGCGGGTGTCCCCAGCGAGGGAGGAGGCATCCAGCGCCGCCAGCTTGGCCCGCTCTTCCTGCACCCGCTCCTGGATGACGGCCACCGGGAGTTGCGCCACGCTTGCGGCCGACTGCCATTCCGCAGGTCCCGCATAGGCATCCACGTAATCGCCATCATGCACCCCCAGCGCGAGGGCGAGTTTCACATAGGATTCGGCTAAGGCGTCCAGGCTGCTGGCGGGAGCCGCCGCCCGCCCGGCGCACGGGAAAAAAAGGAGCAGGACCAAAAGCCAAACCCGGCAAAGCGTGGACGGGATTGGAACCATAAATCGTCAGACAAACCGGCCGTCCTTGAGCAGCAGCTGGCGGGCGGTCTTCTTGGCGTGGGCGGGATTGTGTGTCACCAGCACCAAGGCGGTATTCTCCTCGCGGCAGACGCCGAGCAGGAGATCGATGATGCTGTCCCCGGTGTGCTCGTCGAGATTGCCCGTCGGTTCGTCGGCGAGGATCACGGCCGGCCGGTTCATCAGGGCCCGGGCCACGGCGACGCGCTGGCGTTCGCCGCCCGAGAGTTGGGAGGGCAGATGGTGGCCGCGCTCCCCCAGCCCGACGCGCTGGAGCAACGCCGCCGTGCGGGCCCGCTCCGGCGCCCCGCTGCGCCCGACCAGTCGGGCGGCCATCAGCACGTTGGCGTAGGCATCGAGTTCGGGGATGAGGTAGTAAGACTGGAAAACCATGCCGAGATAACGGCCCCGCCGGGCGGTCAGATTGCCGAGGGTCAGCTGATGAGTGGCTTCCCGGCCCCACCACAGCTCACCGGCGTCAGGCCGATCCAGCCCGGCCAGGATATTGAGCAGCGTGCTTTTGCCCGAGCCGGACTCGCCGCGCACGCTCACGGTCTCGCCGGCGGCGATGGCCAGGTCCACCCCCTGCAGCACCGCGAGGGTGCGGTCGCCGCTCGGGTAGGATTTGCGCAAACCAATCGCTTTGAGCACGGTCTCAGTCATGGGGGATTTCTCCAATCCCTCTTAGCCACAAAAAGGCGCAAAGAGGGTTAGTCCCGATATCGGTAATGTTCCGCGCGTCTATAGGCGCCTTGCCGCTTTGATACGCGGCCGAAGTTTTGTGCCTTTTTGTGGCCATCAAAATCACTCGCTCCGCAGCGCCTCCACGGGTTTGAGCTTCGCCGCGCGCCAGGCCGGGATCAGGCCGGCCAGGGTCGAGGCCGCCATGGAGAACACGATGATGATGACCACGTCCTTCGGCTCGGTGTGCGCCGGCAGCTGGCTGAACTGGTAGAATTTCACGAACACCTCCTGACCCATGGTCAGGCTGGCGATGAATTGCACCACGGCGTTGCGGTAATGCAGCAGGCCGAACCCGAGGCCGAGCCCGACGAGGGTGCCCCCGGTGCCGATGAAGAGGCCCTGCACGCAAAAACAGGCCGCCACGTGCCGGGCCGAGCCGCCCATGGCGCCGAGCAGGCCGATCTCGCGGGTCTTGCGCACGACGGTGACCAGCAGCGAGCTGGTGATGGAAAAGGCCGCCACCACCACGATGAAGGTGAGTAGGAAAAAGATCATGTTCCGCTCGAAGCTGATGACCGCCTGGAAGTCGGCATTGGCCTCGAACCAGGTCAAGGCATGCGTCATCGGCGGGATCACCTCGTTGAGGGCGGCGGCCGCCGCATCGGGATCGGCTCCGGGTGTCAGCCGCACGTTATAGCCGTGGATCAGCTTGTCCAAGCCGTAGAGATCCTGCATCAGCCGCAGCGAGCAGAGCACGGTCGAGCTGTCGAGCTGCTGGTGGCCGATCTGGAATATGCCCGCCACCCGCACCTCGCGGGGCAGCAGCACCTCGTGCGCCTTCATGCGCTCGAGCATCAGCGGCGAGTAGATGCTGACCTTGTCCCCCACCCCGGCGCCGAGAGCCCGGGCGAGCAGCGAGCTCAGGATCACGGAATCGTCGTCGAGGTCGTCCAACGAGCCGGCAATCAGGTAATGATCCAGCGGGATCACCCGGCGCATGCGCTCAAGGTCGAAGCCCTGGACGGTGGGAAACGCCGGGCGGCGGTCGAATTCCAGCATGACGACCCCCTGCGCGTAGGGGGCCGAGGCCGCAACGGCCGGCACGCGCTTGATGGCCTGCTCAAGCAGCGCACTGGCGGCGATCGGGCCGCGCCCGCGGATCTGCACCTCCCCCTGCGTGTCGATGATCATCGTCCGGATCTGGTAGCCGAAGCCGCCCATGACACTCGTCGACACCAGCATGAGCGCCACCCCCAGCCCCACGCCCATGACGGAGATCAGGGTGAAAAAGGGCAGTCGCCGCCCGGAGGGGAACAGCTGTTTCAGCGCGAGGTAGATCGGCCAGGGCATGAGTATTATTTCGTCACAGAGGACACTGAGCGAGACACCGAGGTCACTGAGGTCGATTTTCTCCTGTGATCTCTGTGCATACTCGGTTGGTCTCGGTGAAACTGGATTATGCTCCTGCGCCAGGTCCACCCGGGCGGAGCGACGGGAACAGGATCACGTCGCGGATGCTCTCGGCGCCGGTGAGCAAAATGCAGAGCCGGTCGATGCCGACGCCCATGCCGCCGGCGGGGGGCATGCCGTGTTCGAGCGCGAGTAGGAAGTCGGTGTCCATCTTCTGCTGATCCTCGCCGGCCTGGGCCGCGAACATCTCGCGCTGCACGAAGGGATCATTTTGCTCCGAGTAGGCGGGCGCCACCTCCATGCCGCCGATGCACAGCTCGAACACGTCGATCAGGCCCGGGTCCTGCAGGTTCAGCTTGGCCAGCGGGCACAGCTCCTTCGGCAGATGGGTGACGAAGGTGGGCTGGATGAGGGTGGGCTCGATCTTCTTGGAGAAAATCTCGTTCACGATCTCAAAAGTCTCCCAGCCAGCGTGGATCTCGAGCCCGAGCTGCTGCGCCGCCGCCGTCGCGGCGGCCTTGTAGCCGTCGGTGCCGCGCAGGGCGCTGAGCTTGGATCCGACCGCCGCGTCAATCAGGTCGAAGTAACGCGCCTCGCGCCACTCGCCGGCAAAGTTGATCATCTGACCGCTGGCGGCATGCTTGATTTCGGAGGTGCCAAGGACGTTGCGGCAGACGTCGTCGAAGATGGCGCGGATAAGCTGCATCATGCCGCGGAAATCCGAGTAGGCCTGGTAGACCTCGAGCATGGTGAACTCGGGGTTGTGCTTCCGCGAGACGCCCTCGTTGCGGAAGATGCGGCCGATCTCGAACACGCGGTCGTAGCCGCCGACGAGCAGGCGCTTGAGCCGCAGCTCCAGGGCGATCCGCAGATAGAAGTCGGCCCCCAGCGCGTTGTGGTGGGTGACAAAGGGCCGGGCGGCCGCGCCGCCGGCCACGCCCTCGAGCACCGGGGTCTCGACCTCGATGAACTGCCGCGCCGCCAGGGTCGAGCGGACGCTGGCGACGATGCGGCTGCGCAGCATCAGGCGGGCCCGCGACTCGGCGTTGACGATCAGATCGAGGTAGCGCTGGCGGTAAACCTGCTCGGCATCGGTGAGCCCGTGCCACTTCTCCGGCAGCGGGCGCAGGGCCTTGGTCACGAGGGTATAGGCAGTCACCCGCACGGTGATCTCGCCGGTCTTGGTTTTGAAAAGGGTGCCTTCGGCGCCGATGATGTCGCCGAGGTCGAGCTTCTTGAAGGCCATGAAGGCCTCCTCGCCCACGACATCCTTCTTCAGGTAGAGCTGGATCGGGCCCTGCTGGTCGAGAATCTTGACGAACTGGCTCTTGCCCATGTCGCGGATGACGATGAGCCGGCCGGCGACCTTGACCGTGACGGTGTTGTCCTGGCCCTCGACATGAAGTTGCATGGCGTCGGCCGAAAAATGCGTCTGCTCCACGCTGGCGCGGAACGGGTCGGAACCGGCCGCGCGCAGGTCCTGCAGCTTCTTCAGCCGCACGGCATACTGGTCGTGGGAAATGTCCTCGGGAATGTCGCTCATGGAACGGCGCAGGCTTGGCGGCGGCGGCGATGGGGGCAAACGGAAAGTAAGGGGGGAGGATAGCCTTGCGTGGCCCCGCTTGGGCCGATTTTCTTGGCGCGTGATTACCCCACTCCGGCCAGCTTCCGGGATTGCGACCCCTCGCGCGTCCCTCGATCACCCTGTTTTCAAGTTTTGCCGGGCTCCGGTGCTCTGGTCCCTGGCCTTGGCGGCCTTGCTGCTGCCGGCCGGTTTGATGGCCGCCACCGGCCTGTTCACCGGTCACACCGACATCGGGGCACCAAAGCATCCCGGCACGGTCGACTATGACGCCACCCAGCGCACCTACACCATCGGCGGCGGTGGCGTGAACATGTGGTCCAAGACCGACTCCTTTCACTACGTGTGGCAGCAGGTGGAGGGAGACATCGCCCTGTCGGCCGACATCCGTTTTGTGGGGCAAAGCGCTGAACCCCACCGCAAGGCCTGCCTGGTCATCCGCCAAAACCTGGAGGCCGATTCCGCCTATGTGGACGCCGCCCTGCATGGCGACGGCCTGACCTCGCTGCAGTTTCGGAGCGGACCCGGTGACGTGACGCGGGAGGTGCAGACGGCCATCGCCGCTCCGACTCGCCTCGGCATTATGAAAATCGGCGATACTGCCTACATGACCCTCGCCGGAGCCGACGGGGTGATGCGCCCCTCGGGCTGCTCGGTGCGCCTGCCGTTCAAGGGCCCGTTCTACATCGGACTCGGGGTCTGCGCGCACCAGGCGGAGGGCTTTGAGCGCGCGGTCTTCTCCAAGGTTGAAATCGGCGCGCCGAACCCCAGCGTGCAAGCCGTGCGCAGCTCACTGGAAACCATCACCCTCGCCTCCCAAGACCGGCGCAGTGTTTATCACACCAATGAACTGATCGAGGCCCCCAATTGGACCCCTGATGGCAAGGCCCTGGTCTTCAATGGCGGCGGCCGCATCTATCGCCTGCCCCTCGCCGGGACGGCGATGCCGGAGTTGATCGACACGGGCTTCGCCGTGAAATGCAACAACGACCACGGCCTGACCCCCAATGGGGCCACCCTGATCATCAGCGACCAGACCAAGGACGGAAAATCGCGCATCTACACCCTGCCGGCAACCGGCGGCACGCCAAAGGAGATCACCCCGCAAGCCCCGTCCTACTGGCACGGCTGCTCGCCCGACGGCCAAACGCTGGCCTACTGCGCGCAGCGCGATGGGAAATATGGCATCTTCACCATACCCACGGCCGGGGGAGCGGAGAAGCGACTGAGCCTGGCGGAGGGGCTCGACGACGGCCCGGATTATTCACCGGACGGAAAGTGGATCTACTTCAATTCAGACCGCACGGGCCGCATGCAGATCTGGCGCATGCATCCCGACGGCTCCGCCGTGGAACAGGTAACCAAGGATGACCACAACAACTGGTTCGCCCACCCGTCGCCCGACGGCAAGTGGCTCGTGTTTCTCAGTTATGCGCCGGATGTAAAGGGTCACCCGGCGGACAAGGACGTCATGCTGCGCCTGCAACCGGTCGCCGGCGGCGAGATCACCGTCCTCGCCAAACTCTTCGGCGGCCAGGGCACGATCAACGTGCCCTCGTGGTCGCCCGACAGCCTCAAACTCGCGTACGTTCGCTACCAGACGGCCCTTAAGCCGTAGGGTGTGTATTCAAACTCACCCAATATGAGTTTCCTGTCATTCTGAACGAAGTGAAGTCTAGCCAGCAGGCTGGTTTGACATCCATGCTTTCGCTCGCGATATGGCCTTCGACGCCGTGGATCCTTCGCTCCGCTCAGGATGACAACTGAGTTTGAATACACACCCTAGTCTCACCCCCCCTTCCCATGCGCCGCCCCCTCGCCCTTCTCTGCTGGTGCCTGCTGTCGGTTCTCCGGCTCACCGGCGCCGATCATCCCGTGTTGCCGCTCGGCTCCCCCCTGCCCGACTTCCAGCTGCCGGCGGTGGACGGCCGCAACTACACCCCGGCTGATTTCCAGGCGGCCAAGGTGCTCGTCATCGTGTTCACCTGCAACCACTGCCCCACCGCCCAGGCCTATGAGGAGCGACTGAAGAAACTGGTCGCGGAGTATCAACCGCAGGGGGCGGCCTTCCTCGCCATCAATCCCAACCACGCCGCGGCCGTGCGGCTGGACGAGATGGGCTACACCGACCTGGGCGACACCTTCGCCGAGATGAAGATCCGCGCCGCCCACCAGCAGTTCAATTTCCCCTATGCCGACGACGGCCCGACCCAGACAGTGGTCGCGAAGTTCGGCGCCGTGGCCACGCCGCACGTCTTCATCTTCGACCAGGCGCGCCGCCTGCGTTTCCAGGGCCGGATCGATGACTCCGAGCGAGCGGACTACGTGAAGCACCACGACACCCGAGATGCCATCGCCGCCCTGCTCGCCGGCCGCGAGCCCGCGGTCAGCACCACCAAGGTCTTCGGCTGCTCGCTGAAGTGGGCGGAAAAAACCGAAGACAACATCCGCTGGCGTGAAAAGGTGGCGCAGGAAACGGTCTCACTGACCAAGGCCGATGCCCCCGCCCTCCAGGCGCTGCGGGCCAATGCCGGCACCGGCAAGCTCCGGCTGATCAATGTGTGGGCGACGTGGTGTGGCCCGTGTGTCTCGGAGTTCGACGAACTGATTGAGCAGAACCTGCGCTTCCGCCACCGCGACTTCGAGCTGGTAACCCTCGCCGCCCAGTTTCCCGACGAGGAGCCGAAGGTACGGCAGTTCCTCACCGCGCACCGCGCCTCGACGCGCAACCTGATTTTTGGCTCCACGGACAAGTACGCCCTGCTGGAAGCCCTCGATCCCGAGTGGCAGGGGGCTGTGCCGCACACGCTGCTGATCGGCGCGGACGGCAAGGTGCTCTACCGCGAAACGGGCAGCATCGACTTCCTCGCCCTGCGCCGCGCGATCGTCCCCGCGCTCAACGCGCTGACGCCGTGGCCGGGGTTGAGCAATAATTGAGGGCCACGGTCGATGTAGCGACAGGCGTCCCTGCCTGTCGAATCAGAGCGCAAACCCGACAGGCAGGGACGCCTGTCGCTACCATGACACGAGCGCAGGTCGTTCAGACAAGCCCGAGTTTTCTCAGAACCTCCGGGGGCGGACCGTCAAACGTGGCCAAAGGCACATTTCCAACATAGCCGATGTCTTTCATGCCTTCCGGCGTGGTATAGAATCCCCCGGCCGTCAGATCACGGAAGCGGGCGAAGAAAGTTGCCGCCGCCGCGTGCGGCGGGGCGGCTTTGCCCACCGCGCAGATGTCATCGCAGATGGCCGCCTGCTCGGCGGCGGCCAGCACCGCGAAGTCGCGGCCATACCGGCGCCGGGCCTCGGCATCCAGCCAGCCCAGGCCATCGAGGATGATCGGGCGGTCGAGGGCCTGGTCGGGATACGGGGCACTGATCCACTCGTCGATGAAGTCGTAGACGCCGAGCTGGGCAGCGGAGGGTGAAGTCGCATCGGCGGGGATGATGACGGCGCACAAGGCGGCCGCCGTGTGGCGCTGGGCCTCGGTCATCGTCAGCGGCCAGACGTCCCCCGGTTTGTAGGTGTGGGCCAAAACCGGATCGGTGCCGTAGCCGGGACCGGTGACGGCCGCCGCGGTCGCCGGGGTGGCGGCGGGGGCGAAGTTCCGGAGCAGTGTCGTCGAAGCGGCCGCCGTGAGCATCCATTTGATCGCCGTGCGGCGATCCGGTCGGGGAGATAAGGGAGCGGGGTTCACAAGTTTCCTTTGCGCATTTCCTCGAGCATGTAATCGCTGGCCCGCCAGGCCAGGGCCATGATCGTGAGGGTGGGATTTTTGTCGGCGTTGCTGGCGAAGGGACCGCCGTCGGTGACGAATAGATTTTTCACATCCCAGGTCTGGCACCACTGGTTGGTGACGGATTTCTTGGGGTCCGCGCCCATGATGGTGCCGCCGACCTCATGGATGATAAAGCCGCCGTTGGCGATGGCCTCGGCGCCATCGGCCACCGGCGGTTTGAAGAGCTTGCCGCCCATGGCCGTGATCAGGGCCGCCCCAGCTTCCTGCATGTGCTTGGCTTGGCGGGTCTCGTGCTCCGACCATTTCCAATTGAAGCGGAGCACCGGGATGCCCCACTTGTCCTTCACGGCCGGGTCGATCTCGCAGAAGGAATCCTCGTTGGGGATCATCTCGCCGCGACCGGCGAAGCCGACAAAGGAGCCGAAGTAGCGCCGGGCGTCCGCCTTGAAGGCCGCGCCATAGTTGCCCCCGTTCAGCCCCGCCAGGCCGCGGGTGACATCGACGTCGGGCATGCGCCGGCCGGTCTCAAATTCGAGATGATAGCCGCGGGCGAAACCCAGCTTCCCGGCATGCTGCTCCTGGTACAGCCACCACGGCACATAGGCATGGCCGCCCCCGGCGCCGTCCTCGTTGTGCGGCGGGAGATTTTCCAGCGCGGGCACCTGGCCGCCGAGGTAGGCGCCGACGGTGTCCATGATGTACTTGCCCACCAGTCCGCTGGAGTTGGCGACGCCCGCGGGGTGGCGGGCGGATTTTGAATTGAGCAGCATGCGCACCGACTCGGCGGAGCTGGCCGCGAGCACGACGATGCGGCCGAAAACCTGCTTCTCCTCCCGGGTCTTGCGGTCGATGTAGGAAACACCCGTGGCCTTGCCCTGGTCGTCCATCAGCACCCGGTAACCCATCGCGTCCGTCAGGATGTCGAGATTGCCGGAGGCCAGGGCCGGCGGCAGATGGACGGTGGTGGACTGGTAGTTGGCGCGGATGGCGCAGCCGCGGCCGCAATTCGTGGCCCAGAAGCAGGCGGCGCGCTCGCTCATCGCCTGGCTGAGGACGCGCTGGGCGGCGGGATTTTTCGGGTGCAGCTTGGCGGCCAGGGCCGGGCCGTCCAGCCGCTGGCTGAGCACCGCCCGATGGATCGGAATGACCGGGATGCCGATTTTTTTGCCGCGGTGCTGGGCCAGGCGTTCGCCGGCGCGCATCAGCGGCGGCGGCTGCAAAATACCCGCCGGGGAATTGGGGGTGTTCTCCCTTCCCTCGTTCGTGCCGTAGACGCCGATCAGCATCTCCACCTTGTCGTAGTAGGGCGCCACATCCTCGTAGGAAATCGGCCAGTCGAAACCCAGGCCGTCGCGGGAGTAAGGCTTGAAATCGTAGGGGCCGTTGCGCAGGGCGATGCGGCCCCAGTGGTTGGTGCGCCCGCCCAGCATGCGGGAACGCCACCACTTGAACTCGCGCTTCGGATCCGCGGAGGCGTTGGTGTAGGGTTCGCCCGGCACCTGCCAGCCGCCGTCGATGGTGGCATCATGAAAACCAAACGGCTTGTCCGGCGTGCCCGTGCCGCGCAGCGGGGCCTGATGGTTCGTCTCGAACATGGGCGTCTCGGTCACGGGATCGTAGTTCCGCCCGGCCTCCAGCATCAGCACCTTGACGCCCTCCATCGCCAGAGTGTAGGCGGTCTGGCCGCCCGCGGCGCCGGATCCGACCACGATCACATCATAACGGGGCTGGGTCTTGCGGGCGGTGAGCAGGGCCATGGGGAAAAAAGCAGGGAGACGAGACGGGGCGTGATTGCGGGGTCGCCTACC
>JBAXWQ010000280.1:0-4048 GCA_037128315.1 Opitutia bacterium
CATGAAGCAGAGAGGGCGATGGGGTTGATCGTCGCCGGCGTACCGAACTGGCGGGTGAGAAAGTCAGCGATCGCATCGAGCGGAAGCTGGCGCTGGGCCGCGGAATTATCCCAGGCGGCACGGGGCATGCCGTAGACAACAGAGCTGGTCTCGTCCTGCGCGAAAGTGTTGGCCCCCTTATCGCGCAGCCGCAAAAGACCTTCGGCGCCGTCCTTGCCCATGCCCGTTAGGATCCCGGCGACGGTGTACGGCGCGGCTCCGCAATCCGCCGCGGACTTGAAAAGCAGGTCCACGGCGGGTCGCTGGTGCCAGATTTGCGGACCGTCCACGACCCGCGCGCGGTAGTGATTCCCGGCCCATTGCAGCAGCATATGAAAATTGCCCGGCGCGATCAGGGCGACCCCGGGGGCGAGTCGATCGCCATCGACGGCCTCGCGAACATCCAGGGCACTCAGGCTGCGCAGTCGTTCGGCAAAAGCCTTGGAGAATATCGGCGGGATATGCTGCACAATCGCAATGCCCGGCAGATTAGGAGGCAGTCGGGTGATGACATCCCGCAGTGCCTCGGTGCCACCAGTTGAGGCGCCGAGCAGAATAAGGGCCCGCGGATCGAGGGGCCGCAGCAACGCGGGCGGAACGATCGCGCGCTGCGTCCCGGTCTTGGTTGGGGGCGGCAGGGCCCGGAGTCGGGTCCCGGCGGCGGCCTTGATCTTCGTGATCAACTGCGCTCCCAAGTCACCGAACGAGTAGGATCCATGCGGTTTGCCCAGCACATCGAAGGCACCGAGGCGCAAGGCTTCAAGCGCATGGTCCGAGCCGCGTTGGGAGAGCGAGCTCATGACGATCACCGGGGTGGGTCGACGCTGCATGAGAATTTCCAGGAAGGTCAGGCCGTCCATGCGGGGCATTTCAATGTCCAGGGTGATCACATCGGGCTTGAGTTCCGTGATCTTGTCACGCGCCGCGTAGGGGTCGACGGCGGTGCCGACAACTTCGATGGCCGGGTCAGCGTTTAGGACATCGGAGGCCATTCGCCGCACGACGGCGGAATCATCAATGATGAGGACACGGATTTTCGGTAGAGCCATGGTGATTAGGCGGTGAGAGGCCGCCGGTAGGTCGCCGGGCGGACGGCTTGGAGAGAATGGCGGATTCCGGTGAGGCTTTCCGAGTGACCGACTAAGAGGTACCCGCCGGGCACAATATGCCGGGTGAGTTTCTGCACGAGTTCCTCCTGAGTCTGACGATCAAAGTAGATCATGACATTGCGGCAGAAGATGACGTGGAATTGTTCCTGAAACGGGACCGGGCCCTCGAGCAGATTAAGATGCCGGAAGGTCAGTCCTGCTTGGAGCGCCGCCTTGACTCGATAATTGCCTTCCTGCGGCCCGTGGCCGCATTGGAAATACTTGCGGACACGCTCGGGAGAGAGTTTGCCGACGGTTTCCTCGCGGTAAATTCCCGCGCGCGCCCGTTCGAGAATGCGATTGGAGATATCGGTGCATTCGATTTGCCAGGGCCACGAAGTGCCCAAATTCTCATCGAGTGTCATGGCGATAGAATATGGCTCCTCGCCTGAGGAGCAGGCGGCACTCCAGACGTGAAAGCGGGACCAGCTTTCGTGTGCGGCGCGGGCTTTCAATTCGGGCAGAACAGTCGTACGGAGAAAGTCGAAGTGGGCTTGTTCGCGGAAGAAAAACGTATGGTTAGTCGAAATGGCATCGATGAGATGCGCTAGTTCCTCCCCATCAGGATGCAGTTTGAGTAAGCTACAATACTCACCAACTGTCGCTAGCTTGGTCGCGCGCAGCCGTTTGCCTAGCCGGGCGGAAACCAGTTCGCGCTTGTCCGCTCCTAGGTTGATGCGACTGTGTTTGTAAACAAGGCCGCAGATGAAATCGAATTCGGTTTCCCTCATGGGAGGATCATGGTTATCGGCGCAAATGCCCAAGAATGTAGCGAGGATGGGAGAAGGCTCGTTTTGAGCGGCAATAATTGCCCACAGCGGGGGCGCTTACGGCAAGACGGCAACAGGGAGCGCAGGCTAAAAGCGAAATAAATATATCACACTGATGATGAGCGGTATAAAATTCGTTTTAAATTACTGGCATAGTGGTTGCGAAGGGGCGGCCCAACCATGGTCGATGCTATCTTCCAATCTGATAATTACGTCTTGGCCCGGAAGCTACTCGATGCCGCGGTGGTGCGCCAGCAAGCGGTGGCGGCGAACATCGCGAATGCGGAAACGCCGGGCTATCACCGGATGGATGTGGCGCCCGATTTTGCCTCGCAGCTGAAGGCGCGACTGGCCGACGGCAATCTCGCCTCGTCGGTCGAAACTCTTCGCCCGCAGATCGTGGAAGATGCCTTTGCGCGGTCCCAGCGCCCGGATGGCAACACGGTCGAAATTGAGCATGAATTGCTCGCGATGAACCGCAACGCCGTTGAGCACGAATACCTGGCGCAAATCATCACTCAGCACATCAAGCAGCTTAAAATGGCGATCACCGGACGGGTAAGCTGACACCCCTTCCGCCCAATTTTCCCATGAATCTCATCTCCGGCATCGAACTTAGCGCCAGCGCACTGTCGGCGCAGAAAACCCGTCTAGATATCGTGGCGCAGAACATTGCAAACGCCCAGACCACCCGTACCGCAAAGGGCGGTCCCTATCAGCGGCAGGTTGTTTCTTTCGAAAACGAATTGGTGCGCAGCCAGGATGCGGGGGGCGCAGCTTTGCAGAGCGTCCATATCGCGCAGGTGAGCACGGATCGTACGCCCGGCCAGCAAGTTTACAATCCCCAGCATCCGGACGCCTCGGCCGACGGCCTCGTGACCATGCCGAACGTCAATCTTTCCCAGGAAATGGTGGATCTAATTACCGCCTCCCGCTCCTACGAGGCCAACCTGTCCGTCGTGAAAAATGCCCGCCAGATGGCGATGCGAACGCTCGAGATCGGCAAATAGCCCCCAGTTCCTGCTCATACCACATGCTCCCCATTGGATCAGTATCCTCGCTCCTCCCCGGCGCCTCCCCCCTCGCCAAACTTGACGGACCATTGTCGAAACTGCCGGGGTTGCCCGCGGTGTCGGCTGGAGCGCCGTCGACCGAAGGATTCGGCAAATTGCTCGACGGTCTTGTCGCTGTTGTAGACACAAAGCAGGCGCAAGCCCAGATGCTCACCCAAAAGGTGTTGCTCGGTGACAGCGATCAGCTGCATCAGAGCGTCATCGCGATGCAGGAGGCTAGTGTTTCTTTCTCCCTGATGGTCGAGGTGCGCAACAAGCTAATCGAATCCTATCAGGAGCTCATGCGCCTGCAGGCGTAAGATTAACTGAGCCTTCCTGATGAATAATTTCGGCAAATCCCTCCTCGCCCTTTGGAGCGAACTAGGTCTCAACCAGCGCGTCTCACTCGGCGTCGCCTCACTCGCGGTCATGGGCGGTCTCCTGGCCGTTCTTCTGTGGTCGCGCCGTCCTGACTACCAGTTGCTTTACGCCCGGATGAGCGAAAAAGACGCGGCGGGCGTCATCAGTCATCTGCAAACACTCAACGTCGCTCATCAGATCACGGCGGGAGGCTCCGCGGTGATGGTGGCGTCGGACCAAGTCTATAAGCTGCGCATGGATCTCGCTTCGAAGGGATTGCCGAGCGGTGACGGAGTCGGCTTCGAAATCTTCGATAAGGGCCAGTTTGGTCTCTCGGACTTCGTGCAACGCACCAATTACCTGCGGGCCATTCAGGGCGAGCTGGCCCGTACTATCATGCAGCTCCAAGGGGTTCGCTCCGCCCGCGTGATGATCGTGCAGCCGGAAAGCCGTTTGCTGCTCACCGATCAGGGCTTGAAGGCGACCGCGTCGGTGTTTGTCGACGTCGGCGGCGGCCGCTTGGAAGCGGATCAGGTGAACGCCATCCGGCACCTCGTGGCCAACGCGGTGCAGGGCCTGTCCCCGGATCAGGTGGCGGTCGTCGACAATCGCGGCCGCACGCTTTCCGAAGAACTGAAGCAGGACCCGATGCTCGGCTCCGCCTCATCGCAGATGCGCT
>JBAXWQ010000281.1:0-4010 GCA_037128315.1 Opitutia bacterium
GCTCCTACAGCTCGGTATCATGAGCCGTCACCAGGCGAGTTGGAACAGGCTGGCGCAGTCGAGTCGCTTACTTCCGCGAGTCCCGCTGGAAGCGATAGACCGTCTTGAGCATCTGCAGTGCGAGCCAGAAGACGCCGGTCATGCAACCGGCGGCCAAGCTGCCCCAGAACCGGATCATCATCGGGTCGTTCGACGGCACGTGGGAATTGACCAGCCAGTAAAAGATGCTGAACGCGGTCGCGGTCAGCACAGAATCGATGACAAAGTTGACGAGCGGAAAAGGCTTTTTCGCGGGCAGGGCCATGGGGGAAAAAGAAGGAGCTGGGACCGACTTGTCGAACCGAATCTTTGCCGGCCGGGCTCAGACGCCCGGGACCGGTTCAAACAAAGGCAGGATCTGCATCCCCGGCACCGTGACCAAGCCCTTGTCTGTGATGCGGATCTCGGGAATGACGGAGAGGGGGATGAGGTTGAAACCCATGTAGGGCAAGGTGCAGCCGGCGGCGCTCCAGGCGGCCTTGAGCGTGGTCGATTCCTTGGCCACGACCGTGGCGCGCTTGTCGGAGAGCAAACCGGCCACCGGCAGGGCGACCTTGGCGATGACCTTGCCGCCGCGCACCACGCACACGCCGCCGCGCATGGCCTTGATGGTTTTCAGGGCCAGTTGCAGGTCGGCCTCGTTCGTGCCGGCGAGGATGATGTTGTGGGCGTCGTGGCCCACCGAACTGCCAACGGCGCCGTCGCGCAGGCCGAAATCCTTGAGCAGGCCGTGGGCGACCGCCCCGCTTTTCCCGTGGCGCTCGACGATGGTGACAAAGCACAGGCCGTGCTGGGCGAACAGTTCGGGCCACGTCATGAGGGAGGAGGCCACCAGGCCCTGAGCCTGTCGAAGGGGATTGAGGGCAACCTTTTCGTGGAAGAGAATGATGCCCGGCAGGGCGGTGCGGATGGTGTTGGCGACCACCGGGCCCGTGGGCACGGCGGGGGTCAGCTTGAGCTTGGGGGCAATCTTGACCGTCTGATAGGCGGCGCGGGGATAGCGGTAGCGTTTGCTGAGGGCCTTCTCCAAGAGCGGGGTGATTTTCCGGTTTTCGACCACGAGTTCGCCGCCGTACCAGGTGCATTGCGGTTCCAGCGAGTCGTTAAGCAAGGCCAGGTCGGCCCGGCGCCCCGGCCCGAGTCCGCCGATTTCGCCGTCCAGGGCGAAGCGCGTCGCGGGGTGCAGCGAGCCCATGCTCCAGGCGGTGGTCGGGCTCATGCCATACTTGACGGCCTCGCGCACCACCCAGTCCAAGCCGAACAAAAAGAGGTCGTCGGCGTCGCGGTCGTCGGTGCAGACGCACACCCGCTTGGGGCTGGCGCCGAGTTCCGTGACCGCCTTGATGGCCTGCGGCAGCGAATGCCACGGGGTGGTCGGCGGGCCGCCGCGCAGGAAGACCCAGACGCCGTTTTCCAGGAAGTCGTTGGAGATCTCGCGGTCGATCGCCTCGTGCGTGTCGGTGATGCCGCTCGCGGCGCCGGCGGTGACAAACTCGCGGCCGTAGATATGCCCGCTGACGGGCCGGCCGCGCTTGAGGGCGGCGGCCAAAATGGCATGGCTGCGCTCGTCGCCCATGGCGACCTGCACGAAGTCCATCTTCTCGCCGAGGGCGACCGCCTCGGGCCATTTGTCGAAAAGCTGGCCGATTTTCTTGGCGGTCAGGTCGCCGCCGGCCGTTTCAAACTTGGCGGAAGTTGCCGGCACCGTGCTGGGCACGGTGAGGAAGATGTTGAGCGGCGCCTGGCGCGAATCCTGGAGCATCCACTCGATGCCGGCGGCATCGCAGACGTTGCCGATCTCATGGCTGTCGCAGAAGATGGTCGTCGTGCCGTTGAGCAGCGCGGCCTCGGCGTAGGCGCAGGAGGTCATCATCGAGCTCTCAATGTGGATGTGCGGGTCGACGAGACCGGGGGCGAGAATGCCGCCCCGGGCGTCGTAGATCTTGGTCTTCGACCCTTTCGCCGGCTGGAAGGTGCCGGCGGGCTTCACGGCGGCGATGCGGCCGGACTTCAGCCAGATTTCCTTTCCGTCATGGATGCGCTCGGTGTACGTGGAGAGCACGCGGGCGCCGGTGATGACGAGGTCGGGGGCGGCGCGGCCCATCGCGACGGCCGCGAGGGAACGGGTGAGGGTGTACAGTGGCGGGACGGAGAAACGGGTCAGGGCCATGGCTGATACGTAGCACCCGCGGGGCCACCCGGCCAGTGATTTTTGCGGCTCGATTCGTAGCGACAGGCCTCCGTGCTGGACGCAATTTGTTCAGGGCAGTGTATAGGGGCGAGCGCCAGCGAGCCGTGATTCGTCGGCTCGCTGGCGTTCGCCGCTACATATTCCTTACAACCCCTTCGGTATCGCCGCCGTCAGGTTCTCGGGCGCTCCCGCGGTCACGAGGATGTTGTCCTCGATGCGCACCCCGCCGAGCCCCAGGCATTGCTCCGCCAGCGGCCAGTTGACGCAGTCGCGATATTTTTCGCGGCGGGCCGGGTCGTTGAGCAGGGCAGGGATGAAGTACAGGCCGGGCTCGATGGTCACGAGGTAGTGTTCGCGGAGCACCAGGTCCTGCCGCAGCGAGGCGAGGCAGGGGCGCGGGTCCTTGGTCCGGCCCGGCTCCAAACCGCTGGCGTCGCGCACGCCCAGCCCGAGCATGTGGCCGATGCCGTGGGGGTAGAACAGCATGTGGGCGTCCTGGGCTATCAGGGACTGCGCGTTGCCCTTCATCACTCCCATCGACACGAGCCCGCCGATCAAGTCCTCGGCGGCGCCAAAATGGATATCCTTCCATTCCACGCCCGGCCGGCAGCGTTCGATGGCCCGCAATTCGGCGTTGAGCACGTTCTGATAAAGGTCGCGTTGGAACGCACTGGGCTGGCCGGCGACATAGGTGCGTGTGACATCGATGACGTAGCGGTCCAGCTGGGCGCCGGAGTCGATGAGAATGAATTCCCCGTCCCGGGCGATACGGGCCGAGGGCGCGCCGTGAAACACGGCGGCATTGGGGCCGCTGCCGATGATGCTGTCGTAGCCGGTGGTCTGCGCCCCGTGACGGAAGTACTCCGCCTCAAGCTCGATCTGCAGCTGGCGTTCGCTGACCCCGGGCTTGAGCAATGGCTGGATGGCGGCGTAGCCGGCCGTGGTGGCGGTGGCACAGCGGCGCATGAGCGCGATTTCACCCGCCTCCTTGGGCCGGCGGGCGTGCTTGTAGGCTTCGCGGACCGCGGCAGTGCGTGCGGCATCCGTCGCCACCCCGGCCAGCGGCACCCCGAGCATCACCAGCCGGCGGCCGTTCCGGGCCGCCAGCCAGGTGGGGAAATGGCCCAGCGGCTCGCCGGGCAATTGCACCCGGCCCTCCCAGACCCGGTCGTCCTCGGTCACTTCGGGCACGAACGAGACCCAGCCTCCTTCGCCAAGGCTACGGAGGCCAGGGCCGCCGCCCTTCGGGTCATAGGCGAGGATGCCGCCAAACGCCTCGGTGTGCCCGGTCAGGTAAAAATATTCCTGATGGGCGATGTACGGCAGCATCGCATCGCTGATCTCGGGCTTGGACTGCGGGCGGCCCGCGCCGATCAGCAGGACCTCGTCAGTCAGACCGAGGGCAGGGGCGATGCGGGCACGGCGGGCGGCGTAGTCGAAGTTCATGGGGAATACGGTTGGCCACAAAAAGGCACAAAAAGACGCAAAAAGGAAGACCGGGCTGCCACGATGCTCATGGAGGACCCGCGTCTCTGCGGGCCGTTTGTTCATGTCCGATGCGCACCCTTCGATTTGCCAATGTATGCGTAGCATTAAGCGCGGCGGAGAGCTACACTGCGGCTCAATGAGCGGCATGGTTTCACCCATGAAGAGCGTGCGGGAACAGGAGCGTGTTCTGTTTTCTCTCGGGCTCGGGATTACCGCGGTCCCCGTGTTTTTCGTGGCCGCCGAGGCGTTTGAGGTTAAGGGCACAAACTCACTCCAGGAAATCGTGGCCGGC
>JBAXWQ010000282.1:0-3988 GCA_037128315.1 Opitutia bacterium
ATTTGCTCGAAATACTGTTTCTTCGCCGCAAGATCGGATATCACCTCGTCTTGCGCCGACTTGGGCAGCGCGTCGAATAGGGCCAGCAAAGCCAGCTTGCGCGGGTCTGCCACGGTCAGCGGCAAACCTTCAGCCGCTTCCTGCCCGCCGTCGTGGGTTGCGTCCATCCAGCCCTTGGGGATGCCCATCTTGTTCTCCAATTGCCTGGCGAACCCCTTCCCGATATTGCGGGTCCGGTTTTTAAGCTGGCTCAGGTGGCTTTCGTTCAAGGCGTACTGCTGCGCAAACGTAGCCAGACTGGCTTTCCCGATCAATTCCAGCAGGTTTTCCCAGCGGATTTCGTCTATGGTCATGGCAAGATTAAATAGCAATTTGCTTTTTTTCAATAAATGCATTTTGCTGTTGCATTGAAAATAGCAAAATGCTATTTTATGAACCATGAACGCAAAAGATTTCTTACAGCAATACGGGGTTGAGGAAGCGGACAGGGTAGCCGCCAAGGCCGGTACGTCCCATGCCTACTTCCTCCAGTTAGTTGCACAGACCCGCAGGCCCTCCGCAGAGTTGGCCCGGAGGCTGGTCGAGGCCAGCGGCGGCAGGCTGGATTTTGTCTGCCTGTTGCAAACAACCAAAAAACCACCCAAGCGGAGGGCAAACATGTCCATCCCTAAACCCAACCACTCTACAGAGGTAACCCTGTAAATGGACACCCCCGGCCGTCCCGAACTGCCAGCCGACCAACGCCACACCGTGGCCGTCAAGTTCTACCTGACCGACGCGGAACACCTGAAGCTAAACCGCGAGGCCAAGGCGCTCGGCATGGCCTTCTCGGCCTATGTCCGCGCCCGCCTGCTCAGTGACATTGAACGCCGCAAGGCCGCTTAACGATAGGGATTGATAATGCCAATCATAGAGGTCGAACTGACCCAAGCCGAACTGGATAAATTGGGGATAAATAATCCCGACAACCAAGCCGAGAGCAACGCCACGATGCGGGAATTACTCGGCTTGCCCAATCTACTGGACGAGCCGGAAGCGGAAGAGCCGGAATAACGAATCAACCCCACAGGCCCACTCGTTCCTAGGGCGGGTGGGCCAACACGCCAGACCTGGCAGTTGCCGTCCGGGCATGAACGAAACGGCAGCGTGCGGACGAACCCATTTCGCCTTTCTCCTGTTGTAACGAAGGGCTGAGGAACGCACAAAACAATGCCTTCTCCCGAGGCCGTCCCAGCCGGTGGACGTTAAAGCGCCAACCCGGCCTTGAATTCGTGGCCACAAGAATCGGTTCGGCCTTGGACGTTACGCAAGGCCACATCATTGCGGGTTGGAGCAGTGGCAGCTCGTCAGTCTCATAAGCTGAAGGTCGCCGATTCGAGTCCGGCACCCGCTACTTACCTTACCAAAAACAAACCGGGAAAAACCCATGAGCGAAAACCCTGTAGACGTGAAAGAAGAAGCTGACGGCAGCATCGTCGTCACCCCTGGCGAAACCACTCCAGAAACCGAGGCCGAGGCCGAGGCCGAGGAAGAAACCTAACCCCCTTTGACATCCAACCGCCCGCGCCCGTGGCGGCCTCTATCACGGCGGACATGAGGTAGCTCCCCGTCCATTCGGGCGGGGTTTTTTTCGGACCGTCAAACCCACATGCCAACCCTCCTCCCCCGCCTCCTCCGCCAGCACTCCGCCCCCTTCTACCTCGGCATGTCCGCGCCGGAATTCAACGCCAAGGTGCGCCCCTATATCACCTCCATCCAAGAACCCGCCAAAAACGGCAAGCACAGCCGTGCCGTCTACTACGACCGGCTTGACTTGGACGAGTGGGCGGACAACTATAAGAAGGCGAACGGCAGGCCGGGGCCTAAACAGGAGAAAGGCACATGTCCAAACCAACCCCCGGCCTCCGCAAAAGGGGCCAATACTGGCACATTGAAAAAGTTATCGCCGGAAGACGCCTGTGCGAAAGCACTGGCGAGGCAACGCTCGAAGGGGCGGAACGCTACCTTGCCAAGCGCGTAGGCGAAATCCGCGGCGCCAGAATCTATGGCGACGCGCCGGTGCGCACCTTTGACGACGCGGCCGCCAAGTACATCGACGAATCCGCCAAGAAAAGCCTAGGCCGCGACATTGTCACCATCAAGGCGGTGTGGCCCTACATCGGCAAACTGCCACTGTCCGAAGTACACGCCGGCACGTTGGACTCGTTCATCGCCGACCGCCTCGCGGCGGGCATCACGGCGGGGACGCTCAAGCGCGACATCGCCGTCATCCGCCAAATCCTCACCCTGGCAAGCTCACTGTGGCGCGATGTCAACGGCAAGCCCTGGCTGGCTAGCGTACCCATGCTCCCAAAAGTCAGGGGAGAGCCGCGCAAGCCCCGCCCGATCAGCCACGACGAACAGGCCAAACTGTTCAAGGCCCTGCCCGGCTACCTGGCTGAAATGGCCCTGTTCGCCGTCCACACCGGCTGCCGCGATCAGGAAATCTGCGGATTGCGTTGGGAATGGGAGCATGAAGTCACCGGCACGGCCTATACCGTCTTCGTCCTGCCCGCCGAAGCGACCAAGAACGGCAAGGAGCGCATCATCCCCTTGAATGCCGTGGCACGGTCGGTGGTGGACGGCAGGCGCGGGCAAGACCAAGCGTGGGTGTTTGCGCACAACGGCCACAAGCTGCACCGGATGAACAACCGGGCTTGGATCAAAGCGCGGGACTCGGCGGGCTTGCCCGACGTGCGCGTCCACGACTTGCGGCATACCTTTGGCAACCGGCTGAGGTATGCCGGGGTCGGCTTCGAGGACCGGCAAGACTTGCTCGGCCACCATGCCAAGCGCATAACCAGCCACTATTCGAGGGCTGAAATCGAACGGCTAATTGAAGCGGCGGAGACGCTGTGCGAAGCGCAAAAACGAAAGCCGGAAATCGCGCTGGTGCGCAAAATCCGGCATCCGTGACATCAAGACCCGCAAAAATCCGGCAGTGATTTTTTGCCGTTTACATAAAGCATTGATAAATGGTAGCAACGGCGGGACTTGAACCTGCGACACCCGCATTATGAATGCTTTCGTGTGTATTTTTGTGTTAGATAAATTTTAAATAAATCATCAACATGGTTTTGGCCTGTCTGTTCGCGAACCTAATAGAGACTAATAAAGGCAAACTAAGAAACCGGCAAAATCCCGGCAGTGCCTAAATGAATGGATTACAGGGGTTTGTCAATTGATGGGCATCTGATGGGCATCAATTGATGAGCAACTTTTAAATGTTGGCTGTTTTGTTGTATTTAAAATGATGCTTTTTCTGCTGGGTAAATTTGTCAGCTCTCAAACATAAATCTTAGCCTGAATTTCCATCGCTGGCGCTTCCGCTTCAATCGCGTTTCCGGCTACAAAAACATTTTTCCCGACCGCCACCGTGTCGCCTCGAACGGTCAGCAAATCCCCGCCATGGAGTTCGACGGTTGAGGTTCCGTTGGGGTGGATGGCAACGACGGTTCCGACATAACGCGGGTCGGCGGGCGCGGTCGATTTCAGCAGCACATACAGGTTAGTCATAATGGCGCTCCACGTTGAGGGTTTGCATAACGTCCATGCCGCCTTCGCCAACCAGCGCGACGGAGACGCTGACTGAGCGGACGAGTCCACGCCAGGTCACCTTGTCTTGCAGTTCGAGCAATGCGCCCTTGGGGATTAGGCCAAACTCGGTCCCAATGGGCAGGCTGATGGTTTCCATGGCCTGTCTGCCGGTGTCTGCCAGAATTCCTGCCCCGCGCTGCCGTGCCGGGGTGGTGGAAGTCATCAGCCGGTCGATGATTTGCGGTGCGGGCCACACGCCGCCTGAGCCGTCGCGCTGGACGGGAACGATCAGCCCGTTAGCAGTGTCGCCCGCGATGATGACCGAATCAAAGCGCGGCTTGGTTTCACGGCGGCGGCTGTGGCTTTCCCAATAGCCACGCGGGATGGTTGCGTAGGGCGTGGCATCGTTCCA
>JBAXWQ010000283.1:0-3965 GCA_037128315.1 Opitutia bacterium
AGAACCATCTTGGACGAGTAACGGGTACCCAGGGCCAAGGAGAGGCCGTGGAAGAGACCGTCGGTGATGGTGTACTTGCTGAACGAGTTCAGGCGGAATTCCGGCACGTTCTCGAGACGGGCGCCGTAGTAGATGTCCGAGGCGACCTTCGCATTGTTGCCGGCAACCGTGCTGAGGTTGTACGCCTGGTAAGCAGCGGAACCGGGCTTGTTGACCGTCGGGGCATTGACCGTGTGGGCCGTCCACAACCAGGCGCCGTTAACGACAGTCTGGAAGTTCTTGATCGGGGTCCAAGTGACTTCGAAGTCAGCACCCTCAACCACGTCCTTCTGACCAACGGTGCGCCAGCGGAGCAGGCGAGCGCCGGAGAAGTTGAAGCCGGTCGGATTCACAAACGCACCAGGAGCACCGAAGTACTGGTAGTTGTTCGCGAAATCGAGGGGTTCGTTGTTGTTGGCGGTCGCATCGTCCACGCGGCGGTTGACGCGGAACATGTGGAACACCGACAGGGTACCGACGAGCTTGTCATCCCAGAGGGAGGTCTTGACACCGATTTCGGTGTTACGACCCGTCTCGGGTTTGATCAGGACGTCAGCGCCGCTGGCGTGCAGCGCGTTGATCAGGTCAGCCGTGCTGGTGAGCGTCGCGCCCCTGTAGATGAAGGGATTCGCGGCGTTGCCACCGGGGAGCGAGCCAAGGTAGGCCTGCGCCGCGGCGAACCACTGCGGGGGCGACAGCGGGGAGAAGCCGCCCGCGTTCGTCGCACCGTTGCGGTTGTAGATCTTGCTCGTGGAGATGTAGACGTTGATGTCTTTCTTCACCTGGTACGAGAGACCGACCATCCAAGCGGTGCCAGCGATACGGGAGTGATTACCACCGAAGTCGGCGGAGTACGCCGGATCATAGCCGTAGTAGCTCGGCAGGTAGGTCGTCGTATCGTAGTAGGCGGACGGCGGGGGCGAAACCCACGGGAAGTTGTCCGTGAGGTACTGGCCGCTGTCCCGGTGCATTTCGCGGCGGACGCCGGCGAGGACCGTCAGACGGTCATCGAGGAGCTGGCCCTGGTAGTTCACATAACCGGCCTGCTCTTGGTAGTAGTAACCGTCGAGCTCGTTACGGTCGATGACGAACAGGGGCTTGATGTCCGGCTGGATTTCATAGCCCGGATCCCAGTTCAAGAAGATCTGGGGGAGGGTCTTGATCGCGCCGAAGCGGTCGCGCACCACCTGATTGACCGGAACGTGGGGCTGATTGCCCAGGGTGTTCGAGCCGCCGGTGTAGACACCGAGGGGATTCGCGACACCGTTGCTGGCGCCGGGGATCTGGCCGTAGTACGTGAACGCCTGCGCGTTGTACTGCTGCATGGCCTCGCGGAAGGTGCCGCCGATGAGCAGCTTGTTCTTGATGCCCCAGAAGTCCTTCTTGAGGATCATGTCGAACTGGTGGTCCCAGGAACGGAGGTAGTAGCCGGAGCTGTTACCGCCAACGCCGCCGAAGGAGCTGAACGTGCGACCGTCAGCATAGGGCGAATAACCGCCTTCAATCGAGTCATAGCGGTTGTTGTCGCTGGTGACAACGTAACGGCCGTCAACCCAGTCAAACGGTGACAGTTCGACGGTGACGTCGACGGTGTTCACGTAGTCCTTCTGCATGGCGCCGCGCGCATTGTAGTTGAAGCCGGTGTCGTGGATCTTGTTGCCGTTGGCATCCAGGTAATAGGCGCCACGCTCGATCTTGGTGTAATTGGGCAGGGTGTAGTTGTTGGAAGCGACGCGATTGTCGTTACCCCAGTTGCCGTAACCACCGATGATGTTGTAACGGGAAGCCATCTGGGCGGCCGCGGCGGCGCTGCCGAGGGCGTTCGCACCGAAGTTGATGCCGTTGCTTTGCGCACCCAGCTCGAGGGCCACCAGGGAGGCGGCGCTCGGATTGGCCACGGTGTTGGCGTAGGCATCAAACCAGCCCTGCGGGTAGAACCACTCCGTCGAACGGGTGTTTTGGTACTTCAGGTTCTGGAGTTCCCCCTCGGCCGTGATGCGGAGCTTGCCGCTCTCGAACGGCACGATCGCGAGGGACCCGAGGATCATGTCCATCTTCGTGTATTCGAACCGGCGCTGACCGCCGCTGTTTTCGTTAGCCACAATGATGCGCATGGCGGCCTTGGACGAGAACATCGTGTTGTGATCGAGGACGTACTTCTTCTTATGGTCCGTGCCCGTGATGTAGGACAGGGTCGTCGGGATCTTGGCGAACACGGGCTGCTTGGTGATGTAATTGATAACACCGCCGGGGGCGCCGTTGCCGAAGAAGAGGGCCGCGGGGCCCTTGACGATTTCAACACGCTCCGTGCTATCGAGGGTGAAGGCGGTATAACGCTTCACACCGTTGCGCAGGTACGTGTTAACTTGGAAGCCGCGCATCGTGAAGGTGCCCACGGGCGTGGCGCCGTTGGCCGGGCGGGCCGACGAGAACGAATTGTCACCGGAACCGGAGGACGTGTAGCGCAGGATGTCCGTGAGGGACTGCGTGTTCGTGTCCGCGAGGAACTCGGCCGACTTAATTTCGATCGCGAGGGGCGTACGCTGAACTTCCATGCCGATACGGGTGGCCGTGGCGGAGTTGGTCTTCAGGTAGCCGTTGTCTTTGTCGGAGTTGACCGTGAACTTCGACAGGGTCGTCACACCTTCGTCTGTAGCGAGGGGAGCGGCCGTGGTCGTCGTGGTGGTCTTGGTCGTGGTAGCAGCTTGGGCTCGCAAATTAGGAGCCGAAACTGCGACCAATGCAGCCAAACAGGAGACCAGGTATTTGCTGGCCCTGTGCATTTGGTAGCTGGGTACTGAGTTCATTCGTTGTATGGGGGTGGTTTGTAGTTTCCGGTTTTGACCCGGTGTGAACCGGTTCAAAAGTCGGGAAAGTGGGGGGATCAGTTGGGTGACATCAGTCCAGCGTCGGTGGAATGAATGTCAGCGTGGGGTGGGAACCGATCATGTGGGGTGGATACCGGTGAAAACGACGTAAAGAGCATGAAAACCCCCGGACATTAGCAAGCGCGACTTTTATGATTTTTCAGGCAATCAACGGCTTGGACTGGGACATGGCCACCATGGTGGGTGCAATGGTGACGCCGACCCGGCCAATCGCGGTCGGGTTCTCGATGCGCCAGACGAGGTGATCGACGACTTTTCGCACCAAAGTCGGCAGGTTGATGTTCAACGCGGCGGGCAGGTGGTCGAGATTGTGGTAAATGACGGGATTGTAGTTCCCAAGCACGGCCTCGAAATCCCGCTCGGACTTCAGTCCGGCCTGGCGCATGGAACGGAAAAGGGAGCCGCAAAAATGATCGACGGGCATGTACAGGCCGGTGGGGCGGGGAGAAGTCTGCATCATGCGGCGCACGAGCCAGTCGCTCTCCTCATGCAGCGGGGCAATTTCTAGGTAACTCACTCCTGGCCGGGCTTTTCCGAGAATGTTGTGGACGGTGAGGCCAAGTTCCTTGGCCCGTTCCCCAAATGATTTCACGCGCCAGGCCACGGCACTGTAGGCCGGATCCGTCGAGATGACCGCCAGTGTCTTGTGACCGCGGCTGTGCAGGTAATCGGCGGCAAGGCGGCCGTTGAGCTCGTTGTCCGGCTCGACATAATCGCCGGGGTACGCAGCGGTGCGCCGGGTCATGAACCAAACGTGAGGCAGACCCGCCAGTTTTTGCATGCTTGAGGCTGCGGGCTCCATGCCCTGAATGATGACGCCATCCACCTGGCGCTCGGCGAGCGCGCGGGGAAAATCATCCGGAGTGTCGGTAAATATAACGCTTAACTCAATGCGCTGACGTTCGTTAGAAGGCTGAACCTGAAGCAATTGATCCTGAAACCAATTGAGGCTGGAGGTCTTTCTCGCGCCAACGAACCACACGGCGATCTTCTTGGGGGCGGCCAGCCGGGACTTGGGACCGCGGCGGCGATGTAGGG
>JBAXWQ010000284.1:0-3959 GCA_037128315.1 Opitutia bacterium
TGAGTGGCGAGAGGAAACTCCGGAAAAGCGTTTCCATCGGAGGCGGGCCTTCTTTGGACTTCGGTTCGGCGGACGCATGGGGGATTACGTATCCTGCTAACCCAGTTCGGTTGGGGCGGTTAGTTACTGTGGGCGGCTGGCGACGGCTGGATGGAAACTGGAAGATCGGCGGGCAAGCGGCAGCGACACATAAAATACTTGACGGGATGTGGAAACTGCGAGCGACCGGCATTCGCGCCGAGGAGTCCCTTGCGATGACCAAAAATATCGGACCAGCAGGGATATACCGCAAAATAGGGCGCTATACGGGCTGGATCGGCGGGCGGGGTGCGTCTCGGAAACTCGACGGTTTATGGCCTATCGGCGCGTACCACGATCTTGACGGAACTTGGCGGCTGGACGGGTCTCACCACCGGCTGGGAGGGACAAAGTTAGCCGTCCATATTTTCTGCAAGCTGGACGGAAGTTGGAAGGTAGGCGAGGTCACAAAGCGGCTTGATGGGGCGTGGCAGGTAGGCCAGACGGGGCCGGATTGTGAAATGACTATCACGGTACGAAAAGCGGCATAAAAATATAAGGAAGGAGGAAAGAATGTCAGAAGCTACAACTACAAACAGTTTTAGGCAAAGGTTGGCACGGCACCACTATGACGGAACGGCCCTGCCGCAGGTGACGGCGATGGCTTTTGGGGATGGCGGCCATAACCCGGACGGCACACCGAAGGCTCCCAATGCGGCACAGACGGCTCTCGGCCACACAGTGCTGCAGAAAAACCTCAGCTCGGTTGTCCAGGAGGATGTTTATTCCATGACCGGCACCGGGCTCGTGGCCGAGGCGGAGCTTGTGGGAACCCATATTTCAGAGGCCGGGCTTTTGGATGCGTCCGGGAATCTTCTTGGATTCCGGAATTTCGCGCCCAAAATTAAAGAGGCCGACGAAGAGTACGAAATCAAGATCAAACTGAAGTTTTAAAATCAAGAAAGGAGGATAGAGAAAATGGCATTACCACACACCACAGTCACACCCATACCGAACAACGAGCCCGATGCCGTACCCGCACTCTGGAATGATCGTTATTTGGAAATTGACGAAAACTTTGGAGACCTGCACGGGAGGACGGGGGGACTGGAAACCGAGGTTCAGGCCGCGAGAGGAGCGGAGGTGTCCGTCGGCGCAAGGCTGGGCGTGATCGAGGGCGATATCGAGGGCCTCGATCCCGAGTTTCAAAACAACCTGATTGCGTCGGTCCTGGGAGCCTTTGACATGGCCGCCCTGGCAAATCGCGAACTGGATCGGTTCCGGCGCGTGCGGATTCAGGAGGGCGAAACCACCATCTACAATCGCGGTATCATCTCGGGCTTTGCGATCACCCGCCAGACAGCAAGTGTCAGGATTCTTGACCAGGCGTCGGGGAGTCTCTTTATACACGGGAGAGGCTACTCCGATCCCAGTGAGGTGAGCGCGACAACGGTTCCCGGCAATTCCAGTGGAAGCGTCGCAACGTGCTCCGTCTATCTGTACATCGACGGAGACGGGCTGGTTCAGTGTGAGTGCACGCCCCTTAATACGGCTGCACCGAGCACAGGGATAGTGATCTACACCGTCTCCGTCCCCGCAGGGAGCACCGCCGATAACGGCGCCTTTACCCTCACCGACGTGAGGCGAATAGAGACGGGTTATCCCAATGTGTTTGTCGCGCCGGTCTATGCGTCAATCGCCCTGCCCTACATCCTTCCCGATGCGACCTATGCGGTCCATCTGGAAATCGTGTCGTGCGAGGGCGGGATGCAGCAGGTCGGGGCGCTTGAAGTAGCGGATCGGCTCACGAACGGATTCAAAATTTACCTGGGTGGCGCGGCGGATGCAGTTTGTATCCGTTACACCGTCCGGCGCATGATTTAAGGAAGGGGGCTCAAATGCAGATTGATATTTTGGGGAACGGGCCTTTGGCCGAGTACGAAGAGAACGGGACCGTCGTGCAAATCGGCGGTGAGAATGGGGTTTTGATTGACTGCGCGGATCTGCAAACGGACGCCGCCGTAACGGTCGATATTTGCCGGGACTCTTCCGGTGTCCTCGTACAGGGGGTTGGTGATGGCGTGTCCTACGTGGCGAGCATCATCATTCCCCCACAGGAAAAGAGTGAACGGCTCAAAGTGGATAAGGACGGCGATCCGGTTTTGGATGACAAGGGCACTGAGGTTTGGGAGATGGTTGTCGCTCCCCTGAACATGGGCAAGGTTCGGCTCTCGCTCTGGCCCTTTTTGAATCCCGAACCGGTGTCGAAAGAACTGTAATATCAAATAAATGAAGGAGGTTATAAGGAAATGTTGATTTTCAATAAAGATCCACTGAGGGCGGCAGTTGAGGCGGCAAGCGGCGGCAGAGTGACAGTACTTTACGATGACAAGGGATACCCCTCTTACATGGAGGTCGTTCCAAAATTCAACGTGGAGACCATTGATGCAGATCTCGGGACGGGCGTTCATCCGGCCTTTGTCGTGAACGGCGTGGAGAAATCCGAGATCTTCATCGGACAGTACAAGGCGAACGTGCTTGACGGGCGTGCCCTTTCTCTCCCCGGCTACGATCCGACCGCGTCGGGCAATTTCGACACGGCCAAAGGGTATTGCACGGCCAAGGGTCCGGGGTGGCATCTCATGAGCAATTGGGAGGCCGCAGCGTTGTCACTCTGGTGCATCAAAAACGGTCAGCCTCGCGGCAATACCGATTACGGCAGGCACCATACCTCCACCCATGAGAGTGGTCGCCGGCAGGACGGCATACTCCCCGGCACGGCATCGGGCACGGCGCGGACCCTCAACGGCTCCGGCCCGGCTTCGTGGCGTCACGATGGCACGATGTCCGGAATCGATGGGTTGTGCGGGAACATCTACGAGCGGGTGGACGGCATGAAGCTGGTCAACGGGAAATTCTTTTTCCCGGACGACAACTATTTCACCCAGGCTGAAGCGTCCTGGAAAGATCAGGGCGTGATCATGGCCGATGATTCGGGCAGCGATAAGCTGGGCGCGGCTGGTACGGATACCCTGCACGCGGCCGGAGGCGTCGATTTTGGCGCATGGAAGGGCTTGACCAGGACGGCGGCTTACGCGGCCCTCTCCGCCACGATCAAGAACCGTTTCCAGCAGGCGATGATTGACCCGGCGTTCGACAGCAGCAACCCCCTCGGGTCTTTCTATTTCAATACCACGGGCGAAATGCTGCCGCTCCGCTTTGGGTGCTGGTCCTTTGGCGCCGCTGCGGGAGTGGCCTTTCTGGACCTCCACTACGTGCGCGCGGACGTGAGCGCGTACATTGGGTTCCGCCTCGCCTATATCGGTTGAGTGTAGTCTGTTAATCTGTAGGCCGGGCGATAGCCCGGCCTCTTGAGCCCCATCCATAATAGACAGGAATGGAATGACGAAAAATCTGATTATCTACGAAAAGACTCTGGAAATGATCGAATATGGAACGATAGCGGTCCGTCAATTCCCCCGTTATGAGAAATTCGTGCTTGCCGCCATGATCCGGCAGCAGATGTACGAAGTTCTGAAATTGATCGTGGAGACCAATAAGCGCCAGTACCGGAAAACGGCGCTGACCGAATTGGATATTGCCCACGAGACATTGCGGCACCTGGTAGATCTGGCCTATCGGCGATTAAAATACATTGATGGGCAGAAATACACCCTGTGGATGGAGCGAATAAACGAAGTAGGTAAGTTGCTGGGAGGTTGGATCAGATCCCAGCGCGAAGGGGCACAGCCTGAAAAACATGCTTAGTGTAAATCTGTTAGCTGCCGATCCGCTTTGGGAACTGGAACAATGGCGCCGCTGCGGGAGTGGCCTTTCTGAACCTCAACAACGTGCGCACGAACGTGAACACGAACATTGGGTTCCGCCTCGACTTTGAAATATGCCAGAAGGCGCCTGCTTACGGGCAGAGGCCCAGTGCA
>JBAXWQ010000285.1:0-3950 GCA_037128315.1 Opitutia bacterium
GGTCTCGTACGCGCGCTCGATGGCGTTTTTCACGCCGAGGCAAAAACCGAAATGGCTCGGGATGACGTAACGGACGACCCCGAAGTCCAGGCTGGCGGGTTCGGAAGCCGAACGCTCATTGGTCCGGGCGAGGGACTTGATGGCATCGCACAGCTGGCTTTGGTAGAGGGCCCGCGCCGCCTCATCCTGCTGGTAGATGCCGTGGTTGCGGTCCCGGGCGACCCGGAACTTGTAGATGTAGTCGTTTTCGCCGAGATGCAGGTACGGGATCTCGATGAGATAAGGTTCCAGTTGGTCCAACACTCCCGCCAACGCCGGGGCCAGGGCGGATCGGCTGGCCGCCAATTGCTCCAGGGTGCGAAACACCACTTCCCCGTCCGTGGGCTGGCCGCTGACCTGCACGAAGAACACGCGATAGTTCACGCCGCCGATCGTGCAGCTGAAATACTCGGCGGGTGGGGTCGCGATAGGAAAATTGGCCGCGAGCCGGGCGGTGGCCATCGCCGGGTCGGCACCGACAAAGGCCTGGCCCAACCGGGTCCCCGCCTGACGCACGGCGAGGTGGTTGCTCGCATTGAAGGCGAGCAGCACGCACAGGGCGGCGGGGGCCGGGGGAGGCGCAATCATGCCACCCACGGAAGCACAATCAGTGGTCGCGTCAACGGCGGCGTACAGACCGACGGATGCTTGCGGAGTCGGCGGCATCCACCCATGGTGGGGGCGTGAACCTGCAGGAAATGCGCCGCAACTATGCCCGCCGGACCCTCGACCGGGCTGACTTGCAACCGGATCCCTTCGCCCAATTCGATCTCTGGATGCGCGAGGCCATCGCCGCGCAATTGCTCGAACCCAATGCCATGGCGCTGGCCACCGTGGCGGCGGACGGCTCGCCCTCCCTGCGCATTGTTTTGCTGAAGGGCTTTGATGCGCGCGGCTTCGTTTTCTACACCAACTACGACAGCAACAAGGCGAAGGACATCGCCGGCCAGCCCGCCGTGGCCCTGTCGTTCGCCTGGCTGGACCTGGAACGCCAGGTGACCGTCCGGGGTCGGGCGGAAAAAATTTCCACGGCGGAATCGCTGAAATATTTTTTAACCCGGCCGCGCGACAGTCAGATCGGGGCGTGGGCCTCCCGGCAAAGCGAGGTGATCACGACCCGCTCCCTGCTGGAGCAGAAATTTGCCGAGATGAAGGCGAAGTTTGCCGCGGGGGAGATACCCCTGCCGGCTCACTGGGGCGGCTACCGGGTCGCCCCGTCGACCTTTGAATTCTGGCAAGGCCGGTCCAACCGCCTGCATGACCGCTATCGTTATTCGCGCCAGCCCGCGGACGCCTGGCAGATCGAGCGGTTGATGCCCTAGTCGCGGCGAAGTCAGGTCCGGCCCTGCAGCTTTTTCAAAAAAAGCGCGACCAAAATGCCCAGGAAGAGGACGCAGCCCCCGAGGGCCCAGAGGGTCGCGCCGATCATTTTACTGACCACTGCGAAGACAATCCCGACCAGCAGGACGGTCGCCACTTCATTGTAGATGCGCAGCTGGCCGGAACTGAAGGGGCGGTCCCCCCGGGCCAGTTGCGTCCTGATCCAGCCGCAATGGAAATGATAGGCGAACAAGAGCAGCAGCAACGCGAGTTTCAGGTGCAGCCACGGGCTGTCCTTCAGGGGAAAAAAGCTGATCAACCAAAAACCGGTGACGGCGGTGAAAACCATGGCAGGGACCGTGATCGCCCGCCAAAGGCGCCGCTCCATGAGGGTGAACTGCTCCAGCAAAATGGTCCGCTTTGGCTCGGTCTCGTCGTGGGCCTCGACATGGTAAATGAAGAGCCGCACCACATAGAACAGCCCGGCAAACCAGCTGACGACGCCGATGATGTGCAGGGCTTTGAGGATCAGGTAGGTCATGGGACGCTAAGCCGGATGGGGGAGCGAGGCTAAGAATTATTCGTACTGAACTGCGGGAAACATCGGGGCGTAAAGCCCCTCCTACAGCTTCAGTACCGCGGCCAGCTTGCTCGGATCGCCGCCGCCGCCCTGGGCGTAATCCGGCTTGCCGCCGCCCTTGCCGCCGAGCTTGGCGGTGGTGGCGCCGATAATCTTGCCGGCCGACTGCCCCGCCTTGATGGCGGCGGGAGAACAATAGGCCACAAGGCTCACCTTGCCGTCGAAGTTCGCGCCGAGCAGCACGACGCCGTCCGTCAGCTGGTGCAGCACCTGGCTACCGAGCGACCGCAGGGTCTCGGAGGAGTCGGTCGTGACGACCGCGGAGACCCAGTGGAGTCCGTCCTTGGCGACGGCGGTCAGGGCGAGCTCGCCGGCAAGGGCGGCGGAAGCCTTGGCCTCAAACGCCTTCAGCCGCTGCTCGAGTTCCTTCTGGTGGGTGAGGACGCTCTCGAATTTCTGGGCGACGTCGGTGACGCCGGCGTTGAGCCGGCTGCTGACGGTCGCGAGCGCTGCTTCCTTGGCATTGATGAAGTCGAGGGCGGCCTGGCCGCAGACGGCCTCGATCCGGCGCGTGCCGGCGGCGATGGCCATCTCGGCGACAATCTTGATGACGCCGATCTCGCCGGTGGTGGCGACGTGCGTGCCGCCGCAGAGTTCCTTGGAGTAGCCGCCGATGTCGACGAGGCGGACGCGCTTGCCGTATTTGTCGCCGAAGAAGGCGAGGACGTCAGCCGGCTTCTGGTCGTAGTCGATTTCGCCCGAGACGACCTTGGCATTGTCGATGACCTTCTCATTGATGAGCTGCTCGCACTCCTTGATCTGGGCGTGGGTAAGGGCCTCGAAGTGGGTGAAGTCGAAGCGCAACCGGTCCGGTGTCTTGTGGGTGCCGAACTGGCGGACGTGCGTGCCGAGCATCTTGCGCAGCGCCCAGTGGATCAGGTGCGCGCCGGAGTGGTGGCGGTTGATGGCGCGGCGGCGTTGGAAGTCGACGTGCAGTGTCGCCGCAGTTCCGGCACTTGGCACTTGCCCCTTGGCACTTTCCGCCGACAGGCGGTGGAGATGTCGGCCGGACTTGTCCTTGATGCAGTCGACGATGTCGAACTTCGTGCCGTTGATGAGGGCGTGGCCGGCGTCGCCGACTTGGCCGCCCATCTCGGCATAAAAGGGCGTCAGATCGAACACGAGGTAGGTGTCCTTTTCGGTTTTCACGACGTCGACGAGCTTGGCGTGGGTTGCGTGCCCGGAGTGGATCTCGTAACCAACGAACTTTGTGGCTTCGGCGACGGTTTCGCCCTCGGTGGAAGCCACAATGACATCGGTCTTGCGGGCGGCGCGGCCGCGCTCACGTTGAAGCTTCATTTCATTGTGAAACCCTTCCTCATTCAATTTAAGCCCTCGCTCTGTCAGTAGAAGCTCCGTCATATCCACCGGGAATCCGTACGTGTCGAAGAGAACGAAAGCGAATTCGCCAGGAAATCCTTTCGCTAAATCTGCTGCGGCCATCAGGTTTCCAGCGGCTTGTGCATCACGGAGCGAGGACAGATAGTTTTCCAATTGGCGGCCAAATTCATTCAGTCCGCGAGCTAGTGTCTTGCCAAAGGACTCCTCCTCCGCGCCGATAGCTTTCTCGAGCATAATGCGCTGGCTCTTGAGTTCGGGAAATACGCCCCCAAGGGATTCGATGACGGGCGCGATGAGGGCGGAAAAATCGCCGGTCTTCAGGCCGAGGTTCTTCTGTCCATACATGATGCCGCGGCGGAGAATGCGGCGGATGACGTAGTTGCGGCCCTCGTTGCCGGGTAAAATGCCATCGGCGATGGCGCACGCCACACAACGGGCGTGGTCGGCGAGGACGCGGAAGGTCACGTCGATCGTCTGCTGTTCGCTCAGGCCGGTGCGTTCACTCGGGACGGTTCCGGTGTAGGTCTTGCCGGAGAGGGCGGCGATCTTGTCGAAGGTCGGCTGGAAGACATCGGCATTGTAGTTCGACGGCTCGGCGGAGAAATCCTTG
>JBAXWQ010000286.1:0-3936 GCA_037128315.1 Opitutia bacterium
GAGCAGCCGAGCGAGCCGCAATCTCAGTCCTCCGCGGAGGACACCCCTACGAGCACGGTCAAGTTCACGTGCCTTTCATCGCCCGTCAACCGCGTTGTGGGTCAGCCGTGTGGAGATTTTGGCGGTATAAACATGAAGGGCGCCCCTTTCGGGACGCCCTGCATGACCTAACACCAAGCAAACCTATGAACTGCAAAACTAGATACAGGGGGTAAGACGCGACTCGGGAGAAAACGTTGAATGTATTTCCAAGAATCTTTCGCCCCGGTTTTTTGTGAACAAGTTTTCCAAATAATGACTGGTATTGTCCACTGGGCCCCAGTTAGTTGCGCGGTAAGGCAGGGTTCCGATCAATCGCACTTCGGTGCGGAGCTATGTCATAAAATATCGATCCCATGAACCCTGTCACTTCCTCCCGTCCTCAATTCATCGGCCTGCTGGCCGGCCTGGCCCTGGCGGCCGGCCTGGTCTTCGCGGCCCTCGTCGTCGCAAGCGCCTGGACCCGCATCGCGGAGTCCCAAGTCGTCACCGTCACCGGCTCGGCGCGCAAAAATGTGCGTTCCGACCTGGTGGTTTGGCGCGCAAATTTTTCCGTCGAAGCCCCGAGTCTGCTGGAGGCCCAGCGCAAGCTGCAGGCGGACCTCGGCCGGATCAGTGTCTTCCTCGCGGCCCGCGGCCTGGGAGAATTCGCCGTGCACCCGGTGCAGATTCAAGAGCTCACCGCGCGCCAGCGGGCGGACCAGGACGAGGCCGAGGCTCGCGTCCGGGTCGGCTACCGGCTGAGCCAGATGATCGAGGTGCGCTCCGGGGAGGTTGAGCGCGTGCCGAAGCTCGCCAGTGAAACCGGCGAGTTGTTGCAACAGGACGTCGCCTTTGTCTCGGCGGGCTTCGAATTCATCTACACCAAGGCCAGCGAGGCCAAGGTGGAGATGATGGCCGAAGCGACGAAGGACGCGCGCGCCCGGGCCGAGCAGATTGCCGGGCCCGGCGGCCGGGCGATCAAGGCCCTGCGCAGCGCGCGCATGGGCGTGGTGCAGATCAACCCGCTCTATTCCTCGTCGACCAGTTGGGAAGGCAACAGCGACACATCGGCGCTGGAAAAAACCATCACCGCCACGATCAGCGCGACGTTCGGGCTGAAGTAGGGTCGATGGAGGGCCCGACTCCGTGCGGGCCGTCCGGGAATACACGGCCCGCCGGGACGCGGGCCCTCCACGCAACTGCCCGGCGGGATGAGGACACCCCGCCCACAATATCAGAGATGAATCTCCGCCGGCAAAATCATGCCGGCGGCGGTTTTGACCGGGGTCGCCTTGAGCGGATAGCGGAACTGTTTGCCCTCAAAATTGCGGAAGACGACCTCGTCGTCCGTGATTTGCTCCACGTAGTCGGGATTCACCGGCACCTTGCCGCCGCCGCCGGGCGCGTCGATGACGTACTGCGGCACGGCGTAGCCGGTGGTGTGCCCGCGGAGGGCGCGAATGATCTCGATGCCCTGGCGGACGTCCGCCTTGAAGTGGGCCCCGCCGGTGATGAGGTCCATCTGGTAAATGTAGTAGGGCCGGACGCGCATGCGCAGCAGCCGGTGGACGAGGGCCTTCATGACGTCGACATCGTCGTTCACGCCCCGGAGCAGCACGCTCTGGTTGCCGAGCGGCACACCGGCGTAGGCGAGGCGTTCGCAGGCGTCCTTCAGTTCCTGCGTGGCCTCCTTCGGGTGGTTGACGTGGATGCTCATCCAGATCGGGCCGTGTTTCTTGAAGATCTCCGCCAGCTCGGGCGTGATGCGCTGCGGGAGAAAAACCGGGATGCGCGAGCCGATGCGGATGAACTCGACGTGCTTGATGGCGCGCAGGCGGCCCAGCAGGTGGTCGAGCTTCTTGTCGGAGAGCAGCAGCGGGTCGCCGCCGGAGAGCAGCACGTCGCGGATCTCCGAATGGGACTCGATGTAGCGCAGCGCCTGCTCGTACTCGGGATGGAAGTTATAGTCCTGCGCGTTGCTCACAAGCCGGCTGCGCGTGCAGTAGCGGCAGTAGGCGGCGCAGCGGTCGGTGACGAGAAAGAGCACCCGGTCCGGGTAGCGGTGGACGAGGCCGGGCACGGGCGAGTGCTCGTCCTCGCCGAGCGAGTCGAGCTTCTCGCCGGTGGAGATGACCATTTCGTCCGAGCGCGGGATGACCTGCTTGCGGATCGGGCAGTTCGGATCCTCCCGGTCGATCAGATTAAAAAAATAGGGGGTGATCGCCAGCGCGAGCTTCTCCTTGGCGAACAGGCAGCCGGCCTTCTCCTCCGGCGTGAGCGTCATATAGGACTCCAGCTGCTCGACGGTGGTAAGGCGGTTTTTGAGCTGCCAGACCCAGTCCTGCCAGTCGGATTGGGGAATGTGCTGCCAAAGCCCCTGCCCTTCGAACCAGGTGGAACGGTCTTCGGTGTAGGGCATATTGGGGTGTAAGAGCTATCTGGATTCGGTCGGCTGTCAAACGGGGGAATGGGGGGGCGGGCTGGGGTAGGTCGGGCTTCATGCCCGACAGGCAACCGCCCATGTCGGGGATAAACCCCGACCTACCATACCCTCCGCCCAGCCCCCGCGGTGAATTTTGCCGCTATTACACTTGGCAGGCAGGCGGGAAGCCCTTTTCGTCGCGCTTTAATGTCAGCCCACCAACCCGCGATTCTCGCTCTCGAAGACGGCAGTATTTTCCGTGGCATGGCCTTTGGCGCCGCTGCCACCATCGCCGGCGAGTGCGTCTTCAACACCTCGATGACCGGCTACCAGGAGATCATCACGGATCCCTCCTACTTCGGCCAGATCGTGACCATGACCGCCGTCCAGATCGGCAACTATGGCGTGAATGGGGAGGACGAGGAATCCCGCACCCCGAAGTGTTCCGGCTTGGTCGTCCGCGAGGTCTCCCCTGTCGTCAGCAACTGGCGCAGCAAGATGTCGCTCGATGAGTATCTCCGGAAGTACGACATCCCGGGCATCAGCGAGGTGGACACCCGCGCGCTGACCAAGAAGCTGCGGGTCGACGGGGCGATGAAATGCTGCCTCAGCACCCTGCCGCTGAGCGACACCGAGGCGGTCCAGCGCGCCAAGGCCTGGCACGACATGGCCGGCAGCGACTACGTGAAGGACGTCACCTGCCAGTCGCCCTACCAGTGGCGGGCGGATGATGCCTCCCGGCACAATACCCAATATCTTCCGACGGGCACCACGGGGGGGGCCACGATCAATCCGGCAAAAAAATTCAAGGTGGCCGCCTTCGACTTCGGGGCGAAATACACGATCTACCGCAAATTGATCCGCCACGGCTTCGAGGTGCATGTCTTCCCCGCCACCGCCACCGCGGAGCAGGTGCGAGAATACGGGGTGGACGCCGTGTTTTTGTCCAATGGTCCGGGCGATCCGGCCGCCCTGCCCTACATTCACAAGACGGTCAGCGGACTGCTGCCGGATTATCCGATTTTCGGCATTTGCCTCGGTCACCAGATGCTCACCCATGCGGTGGGGGGCACGACCTTCAAGCTCAAGTTCGGCCACCGTGGCGGCAACCAGCCGGTCAAGAACCTGGAAACCGGCAAGGTGTCGATCACCGCCCAAAATCACGGCTTTGCCACCGATCCCAAGTCGCTGGAAAATCGCGGCGCCATGGTGACCGAAATCAATCTGAATGACCAGACGGTCGAGGGCCTGCGCCATCGGGAACTGCCCGTATTCAGCGTGCAGTACCACCCCGAGGCGGCCCCGGGCCCGAACGACGCTGACCCGCTGTTTGAGGATTTCTACCGCATGGTCGAAAAACGGAAGGCGGGAAAGATTTAGGGCGTGTCTTCGAACCCGGTTCAGCGATTGAAACCGGCCCGCTAGTTTCGCGGCAGAAGCGCGGGTAGGGCGCGCTCTCCGAGCGCGCCGCGGCGGCGAAGGGACTCGCCGCC
>JBAXWQ010000287.1:0-3897 GCA_037128315.1 Opitutia bacterium
GTAGATTCGCGCTGATCGCCCTGGCTGGTGAGCTGGCAACCGAGTACGGACTTACCGAATGGCCAAAAGGGGCAGCCACAGAAGCGGCGGCCTCAGTCTTCAAGGTGTGGTGTACCAATCGTGGTAAGGGTAACTCTGAGCATCGGAAGATCCTCGACCAAGTAGTTGCGTTCTTAGATCGGCATGGGGACAGCCGATTTTCCAGTGCTAAAGCCATAGGGGAGTGTTCAATTCGAGACCGGGCTGGCTGGTGGCGGGCATCAGAAGACGGCACCACGAGAGAATATTTGTTCACAAGGGATGCCTTACGTGAGGCTGTGCATGGTTTTGACCTTAGCCGGGCACTGGATGCACTGCAAGAAGCTGGGGCAATTGATCCGCCTAGTTCGTATGGTGAAAGAGCTAAATCTACCCGTGTTGGTGGGCGATCCATAAAACTCTATTCCATAAAAGTTGAAAAGTTAGGAAGTGGTCATGGTGATTGACTCCTAGTCTTATCACACATACGAGCGTTTGTGTCGGCTGTGTCGGCTAAAAAAATGTTAACCGACACACGGCAGCCTTACTGCTGCAACACTGTGTCGGTTGTGTCGGTTGTGTCGGCTAAAAAAATCGACGCCAGTGTTTTGGAGAGAGTGTGTTTTTCCTTTTATGTCGATCCGAGTCTGAAATGCGAAAAAACGACCGTAGTCGTTTTTTTTCAATGGCGACATGTCTTTCATAGCCGACACAGCCGACACAGCCGACACAGCTTACTGCCCCAATGCCTTCCGTGTGTCGGCTAAGGAAAATCATGCCGACACAGCCGACACAGCTTACTGCCCCAATGCCTTCCGTATGTCGGCTAAGGAAAATCATGCCGACACAAGAGGTGCTACCAACCCCATGCGGTGGTCGATGGCCTTGGTAGCCTCTTGGCGACTGCTATGGCAATTTCATCTGCCCCCCCTCTGTGACCAAGCTGACGCCCTCGATTTTTCGAGGCAATAATGTGGCTGGCCACCAATATTGGTTTTTGGGCTAGCAAAACAGGTTTTTCGGGAGATTCTGAGTAAATCAGTCAGGACAGAAGCACCTGATCAGCATCAGCATCAGTATCAGCAGGCCGTCTATTTACGGGACATCTTTGAGTCTGATGCCTACCGGCTGGCAACTTCGCCTCTGACCATCGCGCTCGGTCGTGACATTACCGGCGAGATTGTGGTGGACGATCTGGCCAAGATGCCTCACATCCTGATCGCCGGTAACACAGGCTCGGGAATATCGGTGGCGATGAATGCCATGATTCTCAGCGTGTTCCGGAAGTCCGGCCCAGAGGTGGTTCGGTTCATCATGATCGACTCTGAGAAGGGGAAACTTACGGTTTATGAAGGGATTCCTCACCTCTTGTCGCCGGTGATCGTAGATATGAAGGAGGCACACAAGGCTTTGCAGTGGTGTGTTCTGGAAATGAACCGCCGGTTTCAGCTCATGGCAGCCCTCGGGGTGCGCCATATCACTGTCTTCAACGCAAAACAGGACGCCATTTCAAATGGCAGTCCCATCTGTGATCTCACTAGCCAGACCTTGCCATCAAGTCCCGGTAGTTCTGATCAGATTCATGTGCTGGAAAAGATGCCCTTTATCGTGGTCATCATTGACGAACTGGCTGATTTGATGGAAGCTGCTGGCAGAGATGCCGAGGAAATGCTTGCAAAGCTAGCTCAAAAGGCCAGAGCAACCGGTATTCACCTGCTGCTGGCGATCCGGCGACCGTCAACGGATGTCCTGACTGGCCTCATTAAGGTCAACATTCCCACACGCATGGCTTTTCGAGTTTTGTCTCGTGTGGATTCCAGGATCATCCTTGATGACATGGGTGCCGAGCAGCTACTCGGACAGGGCGAGATGCTGTATCTGTTGCGTTAGCCGGCCAGGAGGGTATATTCCATGGCATCATCCACAACTATCTCCTATGCTGCGCTGAGCTTCGAGCGCGATCGGCGGGACTTGTGGCAGTGCTGATTTTCTCGTGGTGCAGGCCGGCAAAAAACCAGCGGGTATGACCTTCAGCAACACCACGCCAGCTTGCCGCCGGCCAGACGGCAAACTGGCATTGGCACAAACTACAGGGGGTGGTATCGCCTCCTAAAGTTGGCCAATACCGTCTTGTCCGCGCTCATCGTCAGGGCGCAGGCAGCCGTTCCCGAGCAGTTTCCTGACCAGCTGGTGAATCTGTAGCCACTGTCCGGGGTGGCAGTCAGGGTGACGCTGGCGTTGCGGGTAAAACTGGCCGAACAGCTGGCACCGCAGTCGATGCTCGCAGGCAAACTGGTGACCGTGCCGCTGCCGGTTTTGCTGACCAAAAGGCGGAAGGTCTCGGCCTGGGGTATCACCCCGCGAACGAGGCGGACATAATGGGCGGATCGCTGGACATCGCCCTGCGGGCCGAGACGATAGACCATGCGGCCGTTATTGCAGGCGGTGCCGATGGTCACCACGCCGCTACTGATCTTGGGATCACTGCGCTGGGCACCCGCGCCATGGACGTCAGTGAGCGTATAACAGGAGGCACTGGGCGGGTTCTTCATCCACCCCGTGGCCCGTCCAAAAGCAACGTAAACCCCCGATCCGCCCATGCCGTTGTACGTGGCATGGGTCGTCGAGGCCCAGTACCAAGGCCAGTCGGCCTGACCCCCTTCGTTTGTGATCGCGGTGGCGTTGAAGAGCGGATCGATGGCTGCCGAGTTGGATGTCGAAGGTGACCGGGTATAGTCCAGAATGCCCTGCAATTCCTTGGCATTTGGCATGCGCCAGTCGGTGTAGCCCAGATGACTCTCGGCATTTTTAGTCTGCACCCAGGCCAGGGCATTTTGCCAGTTCATGGCGGTGCCGCTGTCGGACTGGGCCCACATCAGATCCGTCGCGTTGTCCGTGATGGTCAAATCACCGTTGTCCACGAAGGCGTTGACACCGTAGCGGGTGTTGCCCCGCACGCACTGGACAGAGAAGGTCTTCTCCGAGCCATCGGGCAGGGTCAGATCGTAGCCCTTGATCCGGCCATCGGCAAAATTGACGCCAAAGAGCTTGCCAGCCAGACTCGCCAAGGGGTCGGCATAGAGAGTATTCGATGCGTACTGAGAGTCGATGACGCGCTCCCCGGCGGCAGTATCACCATAGGCGAAATGGAAAGCATTGGTGTTAATGAAGGGCGTCAAGCCAGTGGTGCGGGTTCCCGGGTAGCCGCTGGGATCGGTACCCCGGAAATCAATCAACGAGTAAAGTTCCTTGATCGTTGGCAACCGCCAGTCGTTGAACCCCTGGTAGCTGGCGGCGGCCTGTGCGGCACAGTGGGCCAGGGCATTGGCATGGGTGAGTTTGTCGGCTTTGGTCAGAGAGCCATCGCCGTTGGTGTCCGGGCTACGTTCCCAGGTGAGTCCGGTGACGTTGTCGCCAACGGTCATGCCGTTGGCGCTCAGTGTGTAACTCCCGGCATTGCCGGTGAATTGCGCGTCCTGCCCGTAGAAGGCCACACCGCTGGCCGGGCAGGTGATCCCGGTGCTGGCGTTGTAGCATTGGGTCTGACCCGTCTCGACGATGGCGTAACCGACACTGACCGATGATGCCACTGTGAAAGAAGAACCCTGTAGCGGCAAGGCGATCAGGACGGCAAGATGACGGCGATTGAGTTTCATGACGATACCTCAATAGTCGATTCAATAATCTCCAGCGATAGACCAATCCCAGTGGCAAATGCAGTGACAAATGCCGGGAGTTGATCTTCAGTAATCGTAAATGCAAAGCTGGGAGGAAGGTGAGAAAAAGGTGGGAGATAGAGGACAATCTAGACGTAACCGTTTAGGTTCCATGCCGCATAAATACCCGTTCCGCTGTTCCCCGTAGAATCCAAGGAGCCTT
>JBAXWQ010000288.1:0-3845 GCA_037128315.1 Opitutia bacterium
GGTTGGAATTGATGACCGGGATCAAGGCGCGCCGGATGTGGCCAGCCGGAACGAAGCCATCCGACGCCAGCGCGGCCTCGGGCCGGGCGGCGCTGGCCCGTTCGGCCTGTCTGCCGACCGAGATCCAGGCATTCATTCACTGCGCGGTTTCCCGCGACATGCTTGAACCGGCGACAGCCTCCTTCGCGCACCACAAGATCGGATTAGGGCCGCAGGCCCAGGTATTCGATCTCTCCAATGCCTGCCTCGGATTTCTCAATGGGCTGGTGACCCTGGGAGCCATGATTGATGCCGGTCAGATTCGCTGCGGCATGGTCGTGTCAGGGGAGAACGGCCGGCCGCTGGTGGAGCAGACGGTGCAGCATTTGCTGGCCGCGTCCCTGAGTCGCAACGAGATCAAGCCCTTCTTCGCCAATCTGACCATCGGGTCCGGGGCCGTGGCCGCCATTGTCTGCCATGAGGACATGCTGGCCGGCCGCCCCAAGCACCGGCTGCTGGCGGGAGCCCATCAAGCGGCGACCCAATTCAGTGAACTCTGCCAAGGCGACACGGCAGGGGACGGCCTCGCCATGCAGACGGACTCGGAGCAGTTGCTGGTGGCGGGCGTGGAAGTGGCCCTGGGCACCTGGAAACTATTCGAACAGGAGACCGGTTGGAATCGCCGCACGCCGGATCGCATCATCTGCCACCAGGTCGGAAGTACACACCGGCGCAAGCTCTACGAAACCGTTGTGCTGGATTTGGCCAAGGATTTTTCGACTTTCGAAACCCTGGGTAACACCGGCTCAGCCGCCTTGCCCACGGCGCTGGCGCTGGCGGTGGATGCCGGCACGATCAAAGCAGGGGACAAGGTGGCGTTGCTCGGCATTGGCAGCGGCATCAACAGCCTCATGTTGGCCTTGGAATGGTGATGAGCGATCCGATCCCAGATTGGTTGCGGACCCAATATCCGTTCACTCCCAGGCAATTTGACACTGGCCGGGGTCTGATGAGTTACCTCGACGAAGGCCAGGGGGACGAGGCTGTCCTGATGGTCCACGGCAACCCGACCTGGTCCTATTATTATCGGAATGTCGTGCTGGGCCTGCGCGGAAAGATCCGTTGCATCGTGCCCGATCACCTTGGCTGCGGGTTGTCGGAAAAACCGCAGAATTTCAATTACACGCTGGGCGAGCATATCCGCAACCTTAGGGGACTGCTCGGCAGTCTAAATCTGCGGAAAATCCACCTGATCGTGCACGACTGGGGCGGTCCCATTGGCTTGGGGGCTTGCTTAGCCAGACCGGAGCAACTCGGCCGGGTCGTTATCCTGAATACTGCGGCATTCGCTGATACCGTAATACCGTGGCGCATTCGCCTTTGCCGCATTCCAGTTCTGGGCGAGTGGATCGTACGAGGATGCAATGGCTTTGCCTGGCCGGCCACCTGGATGTCCGTTACGCAACCGCTCAGCTCAGAGGTGAAGCGTGGTTTTCTCTTTCCGTATAACAATTGGACAAACCGGATCGCCACTCATCGGTTCGTCGTCGATATCCCGACCGGGCAGGGCGCGGCCAACGATGAGGCCTTGGCCGAGGTGGAGAGAAGCCTGCCAATTTTGCGCAATCATCCCGTCCGAATCATCTGGGGTGGGCAGGATTTCTGTTTCAATTATCACTATTACAACCGCTGGAGAGTGCTGCTGCCCGGAGCTAACGCGGACTATTTGGAATCAGCCGGCCATTACGTGCTCGAGGATGCGGGTCAGTATTGTCAGGAAGAGATCCGATTGTTTCTGGGACTGAATTTTTAAGAGAGGCTAAGGACGCTTTGCGCCAATAGTATATTAGACATAATATATATTGTGCGTTATTCTACCGGTAGCAGCTTACTACCTGTATTTTATAAACGACTATTTGGCAGGTCCCCAACGACTAGTCAGCGGATAATAAATAAACAACGGTCGACCAACCACGTCCTTATCCGGGACGAAGCCCCAATAACGGCTGTCTTTGCTGCGCGGGGAATTGTCGCCAAGTGCGAAAAAAGAATGGGCCGGAACATTGACCACGCCTTGGGGCGGCAAGAGTCCATCGCTGGTGCGAATTCCATCCGCAAGTGTCGGCCCGCCGGTATTGTTGGTATAACCGGGATATTTACCTTCCTTGCGGGCGTTCTTATCAAACGCGTCTGCGCCCTCAATGGGTTTGCCGTTGCGATACAGGACGGGCGCCTTGATTTCCAGGACATCACCCGGTTTGCCGACCAGGCGCTTGACGAAATATTTGTCCCCTTCGTCAGCCTTCAGCGCCTCAATGTTACCTGTCTTGAAAACAAAACCAGAACCGACCTTGGGTTGGACGAAATTATAGCTCATCCGGTCCACAAACAGCAGGTCGCCGGTCAAGATGTCGAATGAGAGGATCGTCTGACCTTTATGCACCTGCTTGCCGATTGGGATCCAATAAACGGTGGCATCCCGGCCTTGCAGACGAACGCTGGAGGTCTGCAATGGTTTGTGCTTGGTGGCCCCGTCCCGCAGGGCTTCATAGAGATTGGCGGAATTCCCCCGGAAGGCCTCATCGAGCACGCCTTGGAAGTCGTTGTCGAAATCGGCCGGGATTGAGATGGAGGCCGTTTCGCCGCCAACGGAAAATGTGTACTCCCGCAAGGTCGTGGGAAACACCAGCAGACTGCGCCCGGTCTTGGTGGAGAAGGCCGGACGGAAGCTGTAATGTGTACCGTCGTAAGTGGAGGCAAAGACGGGAAACAGAATCTCACCGTCAGCCGGGGCGGCGACGGAGTAATTGGTGGCCCCCAGGCCAACCAAGCGGGCCGCCTTGCGCAGCAGGCCGGGTTCTTCACCTTCCTTGTAAACCTCCGAGGCGGTCATGCCATAATAGCTTGGCCACATGGAATTGGTCGGAATCTTGAACGGCTGCACGAAATACGCGCGCAAACCCAAAATCACGATGGCGGCGACGAGAAAGAACTCGACGTTCTCCACCAGGGACGAGGCCGGATAAATGCGCCCACCAGTCTCACGCAAAACGCGTTCCAGGGCCTCGAGGGCGAGCTTCAGTTTGCTGGCGTCAGCCCGCTCCTTCAAACGCAGCCGAACTTCGCCCGCGGCCGCCTGCAGCTTCCCGTTTTGGGCATCCGTCAATAGGTCCCGGCGAAACTTCTGGACCCGGTCAGCCACTTCCAGCCAGTTCTCGGCATTTTGCCGCATCTTCTTGGCTTCAGAATAGAGAAAACTAAACACGCGCGGCGAAGGTTGATGATTAGCTGTTGGTCTTTAGCACCTGAATGAAGGCATCAGGTGGGATCGAAACCCGGCCGATTTGTTTCATCTTCTTTTTGCCCTCCTTCTGCTTGTCGAGCAACTTCCGCTTCCGGCTGATGTCGCCGCCGTAGCATTTTGCCGTCACATCCTTGCGCATTTCCCGGACATTGTCGCGGGCGATGATCTTGCCCCCGATGGCCGCCTGGACGGCAATCTTGAACATCTGGGAAGGGATGATATCGGCCAGCTTCTCACACAGGGAGCGCCCCTGCCCCTCCGCCTTGCTGCGGTGCACGATGCTCGCAAAGGCATCCACCGGGTCGCCATTGACCATGATGTCCATTTTAACCAGGTCGGAGACGCGGTATTCGCCAAGTTCGTAGTCCATGGAACCATAACCGCGGGTGATACTCTTCAGCCGGTCGTTGAAATCCACCAGAATCTCATTGAGCGGCAAGGTGCAGGTCAGCATGACGCGTGCGCCGTCGAGGGTGTCCGTGTGATCGCAGCTGCCGCGCTTTTCCATGATCAGGTTGAGGATATCCCCGAGAAACTCATTGGGGGTATGAATGGCCGCCTT
>JBAXWQ010000289.1:0-3827 GCA_037128315.1 Opitutia bacterium
ACCCGGGCTTCAATCTCCGCCGTCGTCTTGAATCCGCACGGCCCCAGGTCGAGGTAACCCTCGTCGATCGAGTTGCGCTGCACCAGCGGTGTCAGCGTTTCGCACAGATCAAACATTCGGCGGGAATAGGCGCCATACTGGCCCGAACCATGGCTGACGAGGATCAGGTCGGGGCAAATCCGCAGGGCCCGTTGGCTCGGCATCGGCGTGTAGACGCCGCAGGCCCGTGCCTCATAGCTGGCGGAAGCGATGATCCCGCGTTCGCGTCCGCCCACGGCGACCTTCTTGCCGCGCAGCGTCGGATCCAGCGCCTGTTCGACGGCCACGAAAAAAGCATCAGCGTCGAGGTGGGCAATCGTGGGCAGACGGCGTGACATCGGCCCAGCAAAGACATACCGGCGGCCGAGCGCAACGCCCGGCCTCGCCAGCGCCCTGGTCCATTACCAATGAAATTGCGCCAGATGCAGCCGGTTCTTGAGCCCGGCGGCGCCGTTTCTCTCGACGAGTTCCGCCAAGCTGGAGGGGTCGATCTGGGCGGAAACCACCACCAACTCCTGCTCGCTGACCACCGCGAGACAGAGCTTTACGGGCTCTTCTGCCGCCACCTCCTGGTTCACATAGATCAAGACGGACTCGTTTTTATCGGCGACCCCCACCAGGCGAATCCACCCCCGGTGTTGCATGGTTTTGTCGGTGGCCGCAAATAATTGCTCACGCGACCAAGCTTGCGGACCGGAGGCCCTTTCATAAACCCCGACGCTTACTTGCTGGACGGCGGCGAGGGCCATTTTGGCCTCTGCGATGTCCTTGTTATGCACAAAGACGAGGCCCGAGCGGATGGCGGCAATCGAGAGATTGCCGACATGCAGTTGGACTTTTGTGTGCCAGTCGGTGGCGGATGCCGCCATGACCTGCCGGCGCAGCACCGCGGCATCACGATCGAGGGTCAGATAGCTGGCCGCGACTAGCGCGAGCACTACGATCGGCGCCAGGCAGATTCCGAGACCGAGCAACACCCAACGCCAGACCGGCTTTCGGGGCATAGGGCCAGAAGGAATGGTATTCATCGTGGGATGGATTCAGGGCGGCGGCTCGGTTCGGAATGACGAGCGACTCAGACGTCCTTGGCCTTCTGCGGATGATCCGTTTTCACGTGCACGTGCTTCAGGGCGTCGATGTTGTATTTGTCGGCGATCTTGGAGATCTGGTCGGCGTTGATGTTGCCGACAATGTTGACGAACACCGCCTCTCCCTTGTGGTCGATCACAGTGACCACCAGCCCGTCGATATCCTCGTCGCCGCGCTGCTTAACGTGAACATCGACATTGTCGCCATCGGCCTTTTCCCGCACGGTCACCATCTTGCTCCAACCCTGGGCCTCGAGCTTGCGGCGCACGGCCTCAATTTTGGCGATGGTGTCGGTCCGGTTGGAGTCGTCCATCCCGACGACATTGACGCGGATGCTCTTCAGGCCGGCGATGAGTTCGGCGGCATCGGGATCCTGGCGGGAGGCGATCTTGGCGGCGAACTTGAGCAGGCCGGAGGAAAGATTGACCTCGACGAACTGGCCTTGGGCCGAGGGCAAAAGCTGTCCGATATCAATGGCACCGGGAGCGGGTTCAGCGGCCAAGGCGGCACTGGAAATGGCCAAGGCGGAGGCAGCGATCAATACGAGGGGGCGGATAGATTTCATGGCGGAACGATGGGTTTGGGTTTTGGCCTGATGGCCGGGTTGCTCCCAATACACGGCAGCGCGAACGTAAGTTGCAGGCAATCGTGCCGCCATGATTTCGCGTGCCGCTCCGCTGCCCGCGCGTTCAGCCGAGAGCCAGGGCCTGCGCCGTCAGCGACTGTTTCGCCAGCATCAACCCGGCGGTGGGCCCGGCGTAGACCACTGCCCCACCCGCCGGTCCGCCGCCCGGACCGAGGTCGATGATCCAGTCCGCGAGCCGGATAACGTCGAGATTGTGCTCAATCACCACGAGGGTGTTGCCGGCATCACGCAGCTTAAACAGCAGGTCCATCAACCGCTGGATGTCGGTCCAATGCAGGCCGGTGGTCGGTTCGTCGAGAATGTAGAGGGTCGTGCCTTGCTCGCGCTTGCTCAACTCGAGGGAAAGCTTGAGGCGCTGCGCCTCGCCCCCGGACAGCGTGGTCGCGGACTGCCCGAGTTGCAGGTAGCCGAGTCCTACGGCCTCCAGCGTCGCCAGTTTCTCCAGAATGCGGGGTACGGCACGAAACAGTTCCAGGGCTTCCCGGACCGTAAGCGCGAGGACGTCGGCGATGTTTCGGCCGTGAAAGCGCACCTCGAGGGTTTCGCGGTTAAAGCGGCGGCCATCGCAACTGGGACAGGGCGCATAGGCATCGGCCATGAATTGCATGTCGAGCTTGATCTGGCCGTCGCCCTGGCAGCGCTCACACCGGCCGCCGCGGACATTGAAGCTGAAGCGACTGGCCTTGTAACCTCGCACCTTGGCCAGCGGGAGCTTCGCAAACAATTCCCGTAGCAGGTCAAGCAGGCCGATGAAGCTCGCGGGATTGGAGCGCGGACTACGCCCGATCGGTTCCTGGTCGACCACCACGGCTTTCTCGAAAAACTCCAAACCGGTGAGACCACGATGCCGGCCTGGCAGGCTCTTGGCCCCGTTCAGCTTCCGGCTAACCGCGGTTGCCAGGATATCATTGACCAGCGAACTCTTGCCCGAGCCGGATACCCCCGTGACACAGGTCAACAGGCCGACGGGAAAGCGGGCCTCCACATTCTTGAGGTTATGCTCGGTGGCGCCCATGACCGTCAGCCAGCGATCGGTGGCCGCTTTGAGCTTCGCCTCCCGCACGACGCCTTCCTGCCCGGACAAATAGGCGCCCGTGCGCGAGGCCCGCGGCGGCAGCCGGGCGCAGTCCGCCGGCGAGCCTTGAAATAAAATCTGTCCACCCTCGGTGCCCGCGCCCGGCCCGAGTTCGATGAGCTCGTCGGCAATTCGGATGGTGTCCGCGTCGTGTTCGACCACGAGCACCGTGTTGCCCCGATCGCGGAGCTCGCGCAGCGTCCCGAGCAACCGCCGGTTGTCATGGGGATGCAGACCGACACTGGGCTCATCGAGCACGTAAATGACGCCGACCAAGCCCATCCCCAACTGCGTCGCCAGTCGCACGCGCTGGGCCTCGCCCCCGGAGAGCGTGGCGTATTCGCGGTCGAGGGTAAGATAATCGAGCCCGGTTTCGCAGAGAAAATGGAGGCGTTGTTCAACGCCGGTGAGCAACTCGCGCACGGCCTCGCTGGCGGGCAGGACCGCGGGCAAGCCACGGATCAATGCCCGGGCCTGGTGGATGTCCAAGCCCGTAAACTCGGCGAAGCTCTTGCCAGCCAGGCGCACGGCGGCACTGCGTTGGTTGAGCCGCCAGCCATGGCACGACGGACAATCAGCACTGGCCATGAAGGTTGCCAGCCGCGCCCGATAACCATCACTGCGCGTCTCGCGCCGGCCCGCATCCAGCAGGGCCAGTACGCCGGGAAAGGGCCTGAGTTCGGCCTTCTGCGTGCGCCGCACCCGAAAGCTGAAGAGTCGTTCCCCTGCGCCGTGCAGCAGGATCTGGCGCGTCGCCGCCGGCAACTCGGCCCACGGGGTGTCGGCGTCGTACGGCAGTTGCTCCGCCAGCTGCTTGAGGATCGAGCTGTGGCGGATGATCAGATTCCGCCCGCCGATGCGCCAGGGCTTGATCGCCCCGCCCCGCACGGATTTCTCCGGCTTGGGCACGACGAGCTCCTCGCTGAAAGTGAGCTTCCGGCCAAGACCACCGCACTCCGGGCAGGCGCCCTCCTTGTG
>JBAXWQ010000029.1:0-18597 GCA_037128315.1 Opitutia bacterium
TGGCGCCGACGACGTTGGCGACCTTGTGGAAGCGGCCGTCGTCCATGTCCCAGAGGGTGTGGAGGACGCGGCGCTGGACGGGCTTCAGGCCGTCGTCGATGTGCGGGACGGCGCGGTCGAGGATGACGTAGGAGGCGTAGTCGAGGAACCAGTTGCGGTAGGCGAGCGCGAGGGGGGCCTGCTCATCCTGGACTTTTTCGCCCTTTTTACGCTTCGGTGCCGGTGGGACCTCCGCGGAGGCGGGAGACGGGAGGCTGGAGGCGGCCCCTTCGACAGGCTCAGGGCGATTCGTGCTCGAATCGGGGCGGGTTGATGCGGAAGTCTTACCTGTCTTCCCTGGCTCCGGCCTCCGGTCTCCGGTCTCCGGGGGTGGCGTCTCGCCGCCCAAGGGCAGTTCCGGCTGGTCGTTGTTCTTGGAAGATTTCTTCTTGGACATGGAGGGAAAATTAGTTGGCGAGCTTTAGGCCGTAGGGGACAAACAGTTGGAAGTCGTCGCGGTTGCGGGTGGCCAGGCGGGCATCATTTTCGATGGCGGTGGCGGCAATCATGGCATCCACGCGCAGACTGCGTTTGCGGCCGGTGGCGTTGAACAGGCGGGCCGCGGTGGCGGCACAGGTCTCGTCGAAAACAAAGATGCCGGCCCCGAGGAGGGCCCGCACATCGGCTTCGTCGTCCGGATGGATGGGGCCGCTGAGAAATTCGGTCCAGGCGACGGCGGCGGTGGACAGGGTGTCCCCGGACCGCTGCCAGCGGGCCAGCTCGGCAAATTCCGCACTGCCTGGTTGCGGAGCCGCGATCAAATAATTGGCGTCGAGCAAAATCATTCCGGTGGTTGCCGGCTGCCGTAAGACCGCCGGTCCTCGTAAACCTCCTGAATGTATTTCTCCACTTTCTGCGCATACTCCGGATCGTTGGCGTGGCGGCGCGCCAAGCGGTCCAAGGCCGCATCGGCCGCGGATTTCGATTCCTTGGTGGAAGGCAGCAACTGCCCGACCGTTTCCCCGCGATAAGTCAGCTCCATGTGCTCACCTCGCTTGAGGGATTTCACGATGCCCTCCAAGTCGTTACGCAAGTCCACGGCGGAAATGGTTCTCATGAGTTAATGTTGATGTTAAACATCAACTTGATGTCAAGGGGGAAGGTGTTTCGGTTATCCTCCTGTTTTCGCCTGCCTGAGATCGTCGGGTGTGTTTAGGTTGGCAAGTTGTTTCACCTCCTCGGGGGTAAGCGCGTATGGCTCCAGGCGTCCGTCCGTCTGCAGGGTGGAGCAGACCGATTGCAACGAGTGACCGGCGGCGAACGCGGCCTGCAGTTCCGGCAGGGCGGTGCGGTGCCAGGCGGCGGCGAAAGGTTCGAACCGGCCGTCATGGACCGGCACTGCGGTGACGCCACACTCCCGGGCCCGGCCGGTAATCCGTTCGAGCAGATCCGGTGACATCATGGGCAGGTCGACGGCCAGCACGGTGACAACTGCGGCGGTCGAGGTTGCGAAGGTGTCGACAAAGGCACCGAGGACGCCGGCAGCATCAGCCCGATCCTCGATCCGGTTGAAGCCGGCGGGAGTCCAAGGCTGGGCGGCCCGGCAGGAGAGCAGGAGGGGCCAGGCGCCTGAGGCCGCCAGGGTGGCGGCCTGATGCTCACCCAGGGCTTGGCCGCGCCAGGCGAGACCGGCCTTGTCGCGGCCCATGCGGCAGGAGTGGCCGCCCGCGAGCAGGAGACCGGCGGCGCCGGGGCAGTCCACCCGAAGCTCGCCATCGCTGAGAATCTTAGCCCGCAAGCCCCCGCGACCCTTCAGCCAGGCCTCGGCGCCGGGGCCGATGGCCTGATCCATCCAGTAGCACGGCTTGCATTCCATGGTGCCGAGGAAGCGCACGCCCTGCACGGTGAATTCGCGGCCGATGAGTTCGTTGAGCTCGACCCCGCGGGTGAGGACATTGCGCCGGTAGGCCGTGGGCGGGCCGGGCGCCGGGCGGAGCTCGCGCAGCAGGGAGTGGTGCACCTCTTCGGCGAAGAAGGTGATCTGGCCCGGATTGTCGGGCTGGTGGTCCCAGAAGCGGTCACCGCGCAGGCCGCGGCCGGCCCCGCACGCGACCGCCGCGACCGACTCCATCGGATGATCGCCGGGGGGGCGCCCGTGATGGCCGAAGAAATTGTGCCCAGCCGAGAGGTGGAGTCCGGCGATTTTCATGCGGGGCAATTCATTGTTTGCCACGGATGGCACGGATTCGATCCTGATCAAACCACCGGGTTGAGGCGGACTTGCCCGATTGGAATTTCATATCCGTGTCATCCGTGGAATCCGTGGTCAAATCCAGTCATGTCTTCACAGGCCCAGCCTCGCCGCGTGCGTGTAGACGTTCATGCGGTCGGCGCGAAGGAAGCCGACGAGGGTGATGCCGCCGCGGTCGGCGCACTCGAACGCCAGGCTGGAGGGCGCACCGATGCCCGCGATGAGCGGCACACCGGCGGCGAGGGCCTTTTGCACGAGCTCGAAGGAGATGCGGCCACTCAGCAGCAGGCCGTGCCCGGCCAGCGGCAGGCGGCGCTCGAGCAGCGCGCCGCCGAGGACCTTGTCGAGGGCGTTGTGCCGGCCGACATCCTCGCGCACGGTTTCCAGTTCACCGGCCGGGGAGAACAAGGCGCAGCCATGGAGCCCGCCGGTGGCAGCGAAGGCCGGCTGGGCCGCGCGCAACCGGGCCGGCAGTTCCGCCAGCCGGGCGGGCGCAAAGGCCGGACCCGGGGTCACCGGCGGAAAGGCCTGCAACACGGCATCGAGGGTGGCCTTGCCGCACACTCCGCAGCTCGAGGAGCTGAATACGTGGCGCGTCAGGCGGGTGAAGTCGACCGCGACGGTCGGCGCCAGGAGGACGTTGATGACGTTGCCCGAGAGGCCACCGGCCTGATCCCGGCAGGGAAGAATATCGAGGAGCTCATCGGCCTGGCGGATCACGCCCTCCGTGAGCAGGAAGCCGGCGGCGAGCTCGCGGTCCTGGCCGGGCGTGCGCATGACCACCGCCACGCTGCGGCCGGCCACGCGGATTTCCAGCGGCTCCTCAATGGCGATGGCATCGGTCGCGGGCCCAGTCGGGCGCACCCCGGGGCTCCAGCGCTGCATGGGTACCTGGATGGAGTCGGGATTCATGGGCGTCGAATGGGGGCGAAGGTGCCCGGGGCAAGGGCACGCTACGGCTCCGGCGAGGAAAGGGTCAAGCGGGCCTTGGCGGGAAAGCCCCATGTAACGGTGCTTGAGCAGCGGCCGACGCAGCAGCCTGCCGGATCGGGGGATCCACCGGCAGGGACGCCTGTGGCTACGGGAGGGGGAGCCGGCCTACACCAGCCTCAACTCCCAGGTAACGGCTCAAGGGTTGAGCTGTAGGAGCGGCTTTATGCCGCGATGGGTGACGCCCGTGAGCGAAGCCGCTCTCCGATCGGGGCGTAAAGCCCCTCCTACAACCCTGTTCTTCCCGACGGGAGCAAAACGTGTTTTTCGGTTTGGGGCTGCATGAGCCCGTCTACGCCTCGATCAGGTCTTTCTCGACCCGCAGGTTGTCGATGATGAAGTCCTGCCGCTCGGGGGTGTTCTTGCCCATGAAGAAGCTGAGGAGTTCCTCGCTGCTGAAGAGGTGGTGGAGGTTGACCGGGTCGAGGCGTATGTTCTCGCCGATGAAGTCCTTGAACTCGCCGGCGGAGATTTCTCCCAGGCCCTTGAAGCGGGTGATCTCGTGGGTGGCGCCGCACTCCTCGACGGCGGCCTGCTTTTCCTGCTCGGAATAGCAGTAGCGGGTGATCTTCTTGTTGCGGACGCGGAAGAGCGGCGTCTGCAAGATGAAGAGGTGGTTGTTGCGGATGACGTCGGGGAAGAACTGGAGGAAGAACGAGAGCAGCAGCAGGCGGATGTGCATGCCGTCGACGTCGGCGTCGGTGGCGATGACGATCCGGTTGTAGCGGAGGCCGTCGAGGCCCTCCTCGATGTTGAGGGCGGACTGGAGGAGGTGAAATTCCTCGTTCTCGTAGATGACCTTCTTGGTCAGGCCGTAGGTGTTGAGCGGCTTGCCCTTGAGGGCGAAGACAGCCTGGGTCTGGACGTCGCGCGTGGCGGTGAGGGAGCCGGCGGCGGAGTCGCCCTCGACGATGAAGAGGGTGCTTTCCTCGGCGCGCTCGTTGCGGTCGCCAAGGTGGAGGCGGCAGTCGCGGAGCTTCTTGTTGTGGAGGGAGGCCTTCTTGGCGCGTTCGCGGGCGATGTTGCGGATGCCGGCGAGTTCCTTGCGCTCGTGCTCGTTCTCCTCGATCTTCTGGCGGATGATCTCGGCGGTCTCGCGGTTCTTGTGCAGGTAGGTGTCGAGGGCCTGCTGCATGAACTTGCCGACGAATTCCTTGATCGTCGGGCCCTTGGGGCCGACCTCGGTGGAGCCGAGCTTGGTCTTGGTCTGGGACTCGAAGACGGGCTCCTGCACGCGGACGACGATGGCGGCGTCGATGGACTGGCGGACGTCGGCGGCGTCGAAGTCCTTCTTGAAGTGGTTGCGGACGGTCTCGACGAGGGCCTCGCGGAAGGCGGCGAGGTGGGTGCCGCCCATGGTGGTGTGCTGGCCGTTGACGAAGGACCAGTATTCCTCGCCGTAGTGCTTGCCGTGGGTGAGGGCGATCTCGATGTCCTCGCCCTCGAGATGGATGATCGGGTAGAGGGGTTCGCCGCTGAGTTCCTTGGTCAGGAGATCCTTGAGGCCGTTCTCCGACTTGAAGGGCTTGTCGTTGAGCGTGAGGGTGAGGCCGCGGTTGAGGAAGGCGTAGTTCCACAGCATGTCCTCGATGAATTCGGAGCGGAACCGGAAGTCCTTGCCGAAGAGCTGCTCGTCGGGGGTGAACTCAATGATCGTGCCGTTGCGCTCGTCGGTCTTGGTGACCTTGGACTGGTGCTTGAGTTTGCCCTTCTCGAACTCGACATGCTTGGTCTCGCCCTCGCGGACGGCCTGGGCGCGGTAGTTGAAGGCGAGGGCGTTGACGGCCTTCTGGCCGACGCCGTTGAGGCCGACGGCCTTCTGGAAGGTCTCGCTGTCGTACTTGGCGCCGGTGTTGATGACCGAGACGCACTCGAGGAGCTTGCCGAGGGGGATGCCGCGGCCGTAGTCGCGGACCTTGACGGAGCGGTCGTTGAGCTCGACCTCGATCTTGCGGCCGCCGCCCATCATGAATTCGTCGATGGAGTTGTCGATGGTCTCCTTGAGCAGGACGTAGATGCCGTCCTCGGCGTGGGCGCCGTTGCCGAGCCGCCCGATGTACATGCCGGGGCGGAGGCGGATATGCTCGAGGGAGCTGAGGGTCTTGATGCTGGCTTCGGTGTAGTTGGACGCCATGGGGGCGGCGCCGGGGGCGCCGAGTTGAGAGCAGAGAGTTGAGGGTTGAGAGACCGGCCGGGGCTCGCCCCGGTGCTGGCTGCGGCCAGCTGACCGGCAGGCGAATACAGAGGGTGTGGCGCGGCGGCTGGCAAGCGTGATTGCGCGCCGCGGGGTGCAATTTGGCAGCTGACGCGCCCGGCAAAAACCTTCAGCCTGCCCGCCAATTCCACGCCCATGACCCGATTGATTTCCGGCCTGCTTTTTTTGCTTTTGTCGCTGGCGTTGTTGCCCGCCGCCACCCTGGAGGAGATCGCCGCCGACCCGCAGCTCTGGCCGGCCGAGGTCACGGTCACGGCGACGACGAAGGCCAGGGTCATCGCCAACGGCCAGCCGGCGGGCATGCTGCTGCTCGGCGCCGGGAAGAAGATCGCGGTTCTCGGCGTCGCCGCGGACGGCGTGACCGGCAAGATTGGCGGCACCACGGTCCGGGTGGCGGCCGACAAGACGAATCTTCTGCAGCAGCCCGCTGGTCCCGCCGCCGCCCCGGCCCAGCCGGCGGCCAACGCCCCGGCGGCGGCCCCGGATGAGGAGCCGGATCGGTTGCATGCCTGGGCCACCCCGATGCAGCGTTTGTTTGCCGGCAAGCTGGTACAATACCAGAACGGAAAGCTCGGCAAGGTCAGCGTGGCATCGCTCGATGACGTGAAATACTACGCCCTTTATTATTCGGCGAGCTGGTGCGGGCCGTGCCGGCAGTTCACGCCGGGGTTTGTGTCCACCTACCGGGAATTAAAGCAGGCTTATCCGGAGTTTGAGGTGGTGTTCATCAGTGCCGATCACTCGGCCGCCGACATGCTCGGCTACATGCGCGAGGACAAGATGGCCTGGCCGGCGGTCAATTTTGACCAGCGGGAGCAGAAGATGGTCGAGTATTCGGGCCCGGGCATCCCGTGCCTGGTGCTGGTCGACGCCAAGGGCAAGGTGCTGGCGGATACCTACCACGGCGATGATTACCTGGGACCCCAGCAGGCGCTGGAGGCGACCCGGAAGATCCTGCGGAAGAATCACGGGAGCTGAGGGGGACTGATTCCCGACACACCCCGTCGCTGCGCGCCACCCCTCTCCAGAGGGGACCCAAGCAATGATTCTCGCTGATCCCCACTTGGAGAGGGCCTCGGCGGTGAGCTCGGCCGAACGGGTGCCCGCAGGGCGGGGTGTGTTGGGTCACCTCATTCCATTTGATTTTCCCGGGGACTGCTTCAAGCGTTGCCCCATGAAGCATTCATCCTGTTGGGCAGGGTTAACTCTTGCAGCATTCATCATCGGCGGCGTCACCGGGTGCAGCGCTCCGGCCACGACGGCCGACAAGAAGACGGAGGATGAATACATTTACGTGAAGGTCACGGGCAGCAACATTCCCAAGAAAATCAAGAAATCTGACATTGCCGCTGGAAAGTTGCCGAAGGACGTGGATATGCAGCTCATGGACAAGGATGCCTTGCAGCGCCAGATGGTCCCGGGGAAGGCACCGGGTGGCTGAGGGCCGCCGGGATCCACCACGCCACTACGTCGAGATCGGGCTATGGTAAGGTATGCCCTGTCATCGCGAACCCGGCGAAGCCGGGTGTGGCGATCCAGCCCCTCGACCGCTCGGGGCCTTGAGCCTGTCGAAACGGCTAAATGGATTGCTTCGTCACTCGCTGCGCGAACTCCTCGCAATGACAAAATGTACTACTCCTTGGCCTTTTGAACCACCTTTGCAGAATTGACGCCGCCGCCGAGCGGCGGAAAATCTCCGCCCATGAAAGTCACCTATTACCTCGAAGTGTTGTCGTCATGGTGTCACTGGGTCGACCCAGTGTGGGCGGAACTAAAGGCGCGCTATGCCGGGCGCGCGGAGTTCGAGTGGAAGATCGCCCTGATGAATCCCGGGGACTTTCCGGTGTCGCGCGCCCAGTGCGACTGGTTCTACCAGCGCAGCGGCGGGACGGTCATGCGTTCGCCCTATATGCTCAATTCGGGCTGGTTCGAGGCAGCCCGCAAGGGGGTCTACCATGCCCCGAATCTCGTGGCGGAGGCCGGGAAGGATTTTGGCGTGACCGACGATCGGATCCGGCTGGCGTTGACCCATGCGGCCCTGCGCGAAGGGCAAAAGATCGGCAACATGGCGATGGCGGCAGGCATCGGGGCCAAGGCGGCGAAACTTGAGGTAAAGAAACTGCGCCAGGCGGCGGAATCGGCGGCGGTTTTGGCGCGCGTGCAGGCCAGCACCGCGGAGTTTTTCGCCCACCAGATCAACCAGCGGCCGGCCTTCATCCTGACGGATGCCATCGGCGACAAGGCGGTATTTTCCGGCCTGGTGCGGCTCGAACCGCTGGTGGCGACGATCGACGCCATGCTGGCGGACACGGCGGCGTATGCGGCGCACAAGGCGCACCATGGGGTGCCGCCGAAGGGGTGATGCCAACCGGTCGCTTGAAGCGTTGCAAGTAGGTCGGGGTTTATCCCCGACAGATGTACGCTGAATGTCGGGCGTAAAGCCCGACCTACAAAATATTGACCAGCCTATGGGCGACGCATGCAGGCTGCGGGGTGAGGGCACCCCGCCCACAAAATTCCCTCACGCCATCCGGCGGTATTTCTCGGCGGGGATCTTGACGCGGTGGCCGGAATCAAGGTCGGTGAAGATGTGGCGGAGCGGGTCGGTCACATCGTGGACAAACACCTCCAGCTGGTGGCCGGGTTCGTAGGAGTACTCCTCCATGGCGAAACCGTGGTCCTCGTGCTTGATGGCTTCGCCGAGCTCGCCGCTATGCGGCGCTGTGATCTCAATCTTCCAATTCATGGGCGGAAGGGGTTGGGGGTTGCTAGGAACTGCCGCCATGCTGACGGACCGTGCGGTGTGGTCAAGGGCGTGAGCTGGGCGGCAATTGGCAACCTCGCCGCACTTTTTGCCTAGTGCTCAGGAATCCGAGCTGTAGGAGCGGCTTTACCGCCGCGATGTGGGCGCTCGTGAGTGGATAAGCGGCTCGATCGGGGCGTAAAGCCCCACCTACAGCCAACTGTTACATCATAGCAATTGCCCTATGCTTTTACTCGAATCGAAGGTAGGGCGCGGACTCCGCTCCGCGCCTAGCCCGCGCCACGGTCGACGGCGGGCAGCGGAGTGCCCGCCCTAACTAAGCTGCCACGTGATGGTGTAAATCCAAAGGGCGATTGGTATCACGTATCGAACGCACTTGGGGGCCGAGGCTGAAATGTTGTGGAGCGAGTCGCGCTGCTCGTCTCGTCCCATAAAAAAGGCGGCCCCGCGTGGAGGGCCGCCTTGATGCTCAGGCACGGATGCCTAAAGGTGGATTACAGCTTCTTCTCGAGCTGGAAGTACACGAAGCGACCGACGTTCGTGTAGAGGTGACCAGGATAATTCGTGGAGTTGTTACCCTCGTCCTGGGCCAGCGGCGGATCCGTATCCAGGACGTTGTTGACGCCGGCGGTCAGCTTCATGTCCGTCCACCACTTCGTCTCGCTCTGGCTCTTCGAGGGGAAGAGCGTGTAGCTGGCCTGGAAGTCGTAGAAGATGGTCGAGGCGACCCGGCGGGGATTGCTGTCGAGGTCGAGGTCGGCGAAGCCGTCCGTGTAGGTGCCGGTCAGGCGGGCATTGATGCCCTTGAAATTCCAACCCACCCAACCCTGGCCCTTCCACTGGAGGTAGCCGTCGTCGGAGGAATCCCCGGGGATGCCCTGCCCGATGTATTCGACCAGGTTGCCGTCGCCGGTGTAGTCGATCTTGAAGGAGTCGATGTAGGCGAGGTTGAGGCCGACCTCAAAGCGGCCCATGTTTTCTGTCTTCCAGGTATAGCTGGTGGTGAAGTCGAGGCCCTGGACCTCGGTCTGCCCAAGGTTGCGGTAGACGCCGTTCACCTGGACGAGATTGCCCGCGAAGTCGCGGATGACGCTCTCGCCGGGGATCAGCTTGCCGGCGACCGAGCGATTCAGGGTGTCCTGGTGGTCGATCGAAACCGTGCCGTTGCGCTCGATGCGCCAGGCGTCCACGGCGAAGGTGAAGCCCTGCATCTTGCCCTTGGGGGTCCAGACCACGCCGAGGTTGTACGACTTGGACGTCTCGGAGGCCAGGTTCTTGTTGCCGCTCGAGGTGACGGATTGCTCGGGTTCATTGATGCCGGTCACAGGATCCTTGATGTTGGTGAGCGCGTTGACCGGAGGGGCATACAGCTGATACAGCGAGGGCTGGAGGAAGCCCTTGCCCCAGCTGGCGCGGACGACGAGGGTGTCGTCAACCGGCATCCAGTGAATGCCGACCTTGGGCACGAAGACGGTCTGCTTGCTGGTGACGAAGTCCTCGTAACGGCCGGCAAGGTTGATCGAGAGATGCTTCGCGAACGCCTTGGCGTTCTTTTCGCCGAAGACCGGGATCTCGAACTCCGTGTAGTAGGAGACAACCTTGCGCTGGCGCGAGATGGGCGAGGAGGGCGTCTGGGCGAGGATTTCACCGGCCTGGCCGGAGGAGTCCGGGCGCTGGTCGATAGCCTCACGGCGGAAATCGACGCCGAGGGCAAACCCGACATCGCCGGCCGGCAGGGGCATCAGTTCGCCCGTGGTGGCACTGATGCCACCGTCAAACAGCTTCGACATGTTGTGGTCGCGCTGGTACTGGGTGGCGTAGGCCACGGGCGCGCTGTTGGACGGGATCGTGTTCTTGTAGTAGCCGAACGGATTGTAGGGCGAGGTGGTGCCGATGTATTCTGAACTGGCGGGATTGAAGATCGGGTCCGCCGCGTTCAGCGCCCGCAGCATGCGGGAGGTGTTGATCAGCCGGTTGTTTTGATTGTTCTCAATCTGGCTGTAGCGACCGACGGCATTCACGGTGTATTTGTCCGCGACATTGTCGAAGCGCAGGCCACCGGTCATCGCGAAGGCCGTGTTGGTGGTCTCATACACGCGGTTGCCGAACTCGGCGAGACGGATGCGGGAGCTGCCTGAGATATCCTGATTGAAGGGATTGAACGGGTTGTAGGCGCCGGCGACCGCGGTGCGACCCAGGCCGGCCGCGGTTTCCGCCGCGGTCAGGATCGGGTTGGCCGTCTTGGCCGGGATCACGATGGTCTTCTGGCCGGGCGAGGCGAAATTGCCGGTCGCGTAGGGGGCCAGTTCGTCATACTCGGTCACGCCCTGATACATGGCGTCGCCGAAGAACTTGGCCTTCTTGCCGAAGAAGTCCTTTTCCCAGGCGGTGAACATGCCGCGGCGGGTGATTTCGGGATAGGAGCCGGAGAATTCGTTGTAGTTGAACGACGAGGAGCGGCCAGTGGTGAACTTGTAAGCGCTCGCGGGCAGGTTGCCCTGATTGGTCGTCCGCACGTCATAGGTCGAGCCGAAGAACGTGTTGGTCGTCGTGTTCGCCACCCCGTTGATGGTAAGCGGCGAGCCGGCGGGCAGGCCGAGGGCCTGCAGGACCGCGGCCCGGGTGAGCTGGAAGTTCGGCGGCGAGGCGTTCGAGCTGAGGAAGGCCGGGACGGCCGAGTAGGCGCGATCCTTGTTGAAGATCGGCTGGCGCATCGAGTAGTTGGCGCCGAAGGTGAGGCTGCCGGTGTCGGAGGTGATACCGTAGACCAGGCTGGCGTTGAATTCGGACGAATCGAGGTTCGTCGTGTTGCCATATTGCAGCGAGGCGGTGGCCCCGTTGTAATTTTTGCGCAGGATGATGTTGACCACGCCCGCGACGGCGTCGGCGCCGTACGTGGCGGAGGCACCGTCCTTGAGCACTTCGATGCGTTCGATGGCCGCCAGCGGGATGCTGTTGAGGTCAACGAAGGCCGTGGTGCCGCCCGCACCGATCGGGTACGGGGCGACGCGGCGTCCGTTGATCAGGACGAGGGTCGCTTCCGGCCCGAGGCCGCGCAGGGACGTCGAGTTGCCGCCGGGGGTGAAACCGGTGGCGTTGTTGCTTACTGGCACGCTGCCCGCGTTGGACAAAGTCATTTTCTGCAGCAGCTCGGAGGTGTTGAACACGCCGCTGGATTCAATGGCGACGCGATCGATGACCTGCACGGGGAAGGTCTGGGCCTCGCCGGCGGTCTCGGTGCGCGGGATGTTGGATCCGGTGACGACAAGCTTGTCCAGCTTGACGGCCGTGTCGTTGGCCGCGGGTGCAGCAGTTTGCTGGGCAAAGCCAGCAATGGCGAATACGGTGGCGGACGCGACAAACGCGAACGCACGCCGTAAATTACTTACGGAGCGGATGCTCATAGTTAGGTGGGTTGGTGTTGGTTAACTCGGCTTGGGGAGGTTGATCCCCAGGCCACTGACTTTGATCGGATGCGAATAAGTACGATCTTATGAAACGAACAAGTGATATTTATGGGTTCAGCAAAATATGACCGGTCCGAATAGACAAAAATAGGTATTATACCTTACATTAATAATGGTATAATGCCTATTTTAGGCCCATTGGGTAGCCGTAGTGCACGAAGCGGGCCATACTCCTGCGCATATATTGCACCCGGCTCGTTTAAGATAACGAGCCCTGTTTTTTCAGGCCGGTTGAGCGGCAGGGGTGTGGGCGTCCTTACGAAAGGTCCGCACCGCCAGCACCAAGGCGAGAACCGTGATGAGGGCCCCGAGAAAAAATGGCGTGCCGGCGAGCCACTCCGGTCGGTCCGCGGCGACGGCCCAGCCGAAGCTCCAGCTGCCGAGCAATGGTCCGGGGATGCCGGCCAGGCTCGCCAGCCCGCCGTAGACCCCCTGCACCGCGCCCTGCTCGTTGGCGGGAACGTGCTTGGTGATGTACGACTGCAGGGCCGGACCGGCGACCCCCGCGCAACAGCCCACGATCATGATGACATAGATCATCCAGCCCTGGGTCGCCAGGCCGTAGCAAAACTGGGCGAAGATCGAGGCGCAGAAACCGACAAAAACCACCTTGGTTTCACCCAGCCAGGGCACGAGGCGCTTCACCAGCGTGGCCTGCACCAGACCGGAAAGAACACCCACCGCCATCAGGGACAAGCCGATCGCCAGGGGGCCCCAATGGTAACGGTGACCGGTGTAGAGGGCCCAGGTGGTCTGCAGCATCGTCTGGGCAAGCGACATGATGAAATAGCACTCGGCCAACCCGAGCACCGAGGGCATGCGCTTCAGCGCATAGAGCGCGCCGATGGGGTTGGCCCGCTTCCAGGAAAACTCGCGCCGATTTTCCGTCTTCAGCGATTCCGGCAGGGCAAAATAGCCATAGAGCCAGTTGAGGGTGGCGCAGCCGCCGGCGACAAAGAACGGCAGGCGGATGTCGTATTGCCCCAGGATGCCGCCCGCCACCGGCCCGATGATGAAGCCGATGCCAAACGCCGCGCCCAGCAGGCCGAAAGCCTGCGCCCGTTTTTCCGGGGCGGTGACGTCCGCAATGTAGGCGTTGGCCGTGGACAGCACCCCGGCGGTGGCGCCGGCGATGATGCGCGCGAAGAAGAACCAGGCCAGGGTCGGGGCGTTGGCCATGATGAAATAATCCAGGGCGGAACCCGCGGTCGCGATCAGGATGATGCGCCGCCGGCCATAGCGGTCCGACAGTGAGCCCAAAATCGGGGAGAAGATAAACTGCATCAGCGCATAGCAGCCGATGATCATGCCATAGGTGTGCGAGCCGGCGGCGATCTCCCCGCCCGTCAACTGCACGACGAGGGCGGGCAGGACCGGGATGAGCAGGCCGAAGCCGATGACGGCCAGTACCAGGGTGATGAAAATGAAACCGACGCCGGGCTGGCGTGGAGCAGCTTTGTCCATGGGGCGCATCATTCACGAACCTTTCGACGCTTGGCGAGCCTGCAGATGCAATCCTGGCGTGCCCCGTTCAGGCCGACGAACCGGCCCGACAAGCTTCGGCTGATGCTGAAAGTAGCGGCGAGCGCCAGCGAGCCGACGAGCCACGACTCGCTGGCGCTCGTCGCTACGCATGAAGTACGCCCCACCATCACCGCCGGGCCGTGAGCATCCAGTCCCACGGCGGTTCCTGGCCGCGCGGCGGGCGGGCGAGGCCCTCGTCGCTCCAGGGATACCAGACCTTTTGCACGGCGATGGACTTCAGGCCGGCCCGGGTCGCGAGCTGCCGGGCCCCGGCGGCGGTGTAGAAACGCTGCATGCGATCGTCGCGGCGGACGATGGCCGTGGCTGATTTCCGCCGCACGATCGGCCGGCCGGACTCAAGGGCAACGACGGCATCGTGGCTTTCCAGTGCCGGGAGAATGAAGAGCAGCCAGCCGCCGGGCTTGGCACCGCGCACCGTCTCGCGCATGGCGCGGTGACACGCGGCGGCGGAGACAAAGGTGATGACATTGGAGCAGACGACGAGGTCGGCATAATCGCGGAGCGCGGGCGGCAGGCCGCGCGCGTCGGCCTGCTGCCAGTGGCAAGCCGGCACCGCCCGGCAGCGGCGCGCGGCGATCTGCAGCATGCGCCGGGAATGATCCGTCCCGGTCTTCTCTCCGAAGTGCCGACCATAGCGCTGGAAGAATGAGCCGATGCCGCAGCCGAGATCGAGCAGGGTTTTATTTCCGCGCAACAGCCCGCGGGCGCGCAGCCAGCGGGCGATGACTTTTTTCCGGTCGCGGACAAAAATGTCGCAGACCTCGTCGTCGTAGGCGGCCGCCAGCTGGTCCCAGTCGCGCGCTTTCATGGCAGGTGGGCGAACGCAAACGTGAACCCGGTGGACAGGCAAACGGAATAGAGCAGGGGTGTCATTCGGATAAATCCCAAGGGCGGAGTGAGCATAAGCCGGGGCAAGAACATGGCACGGTTATTAATGACCCCGCGCATCAGCTCTCCTGCTCCGGTCAGCCAAGAGTAACCTATTGGGTTACTCTTGGTCCGGAAGACGGCGGCACTCCTTTTGCAAATTTGTCGAAGACGGAGAGGACGGGCAGGGCGTTGCCTTCTTGGTCGAACATGCCCCGGCCTCTGATGCCCTGGTTGTTCGGGGCCACGGCCGGCTCCCACCAGAACACGCCTTTGCCGCGGTCATGCGGCGCGTTCAACACCGTGCGGTTCACTTCCTCGAGAAAGTCCCGCTGGCCCGCGGGACTTTCCGGGAAAGGCGCGCCGCCATCCCGATATTCGGCGGGGCGCCAGTTGTACGCGGTTTCCACGACGACAATGTCCTTTTGGAAATTCTCGGCCAGGACGTTCAGGCTTTCCCGCAGATCCAGGATGGAGCCATGCCACCAAGGATAATAGCTCAGGCCGATGACATCAAAGTCCACATGGAACGACGCACAATGGTCGTAGAACGCCTTGCTGCCGGCCGGGTCGCCGCCACGATCGTAGTGTATCATGATCAGCGGCCGGGGAGCATCCCCCCGGCCCGCTTCCACGCCGGTGATGCCCGCCTTGAGGAAGTCGGTGAAGTTCGGCCAATTTTCCGGCAGGTGCCCGTCAGGCCAGAGCAGGCCGTTGCGCACCTCATTGCCGGGTTGGACCATGTCGGGCATGACGCCGGCCTCGCGAAAAGCCCGGATGGTGTCACGCGTATAGGTGAATACGAGTTGCTTGAGTTCGGCCGGGGATTTTCCCATCCAGGCCAGGGGCAGGGCCTGCTGTTGCGGATCGGCCCACGTGTCGGAGTAATGAAAATCGAGCAGGAATTTGTACCCGAGTGCCTTCGCCTCGCGCGCGAGGGCGATCGTGTAGGCGAGATTGTTGGGTAGTTCGGTCGGCGCGTTGAATAAGCGCAGCCGAATCCAAGTATAGCCGTGATCGCGAAACATTTTCAGGCCGGGAATAGGCTGTCCGGCCTCCTTGAACACAGTGCCGTGCGCCTCAGCCGCCCGGAGGAAGGAGAGGTCGGCGCCGATGGCATAGCTGAGTGCGGGTCGGAAAGCGGAGGCCGACGAGGATGCGGACGGCTGCTGGCAGCCGGCGAGACCGAGGAGGAGCAGTGTTGCGCCGAGTGCAGAATGTCGTCCGGACAACCGCCGGGCGCCGAGAATGAGCAGGGGCATTATCCGCCCATGCTTCGCAATTGGCCCGACGGCTTCAACGGCTAAAGCAGCGCGGAAAAATGGCAGCGGGTTTTATTTCGGGCTCAGCTGGAACGATGCAAAGGCGGGGCTTTCTCCTCGTGAGTCGTCCAACCAAACAGGGCGGTGGTTCGCCGGTTTATAGGGCGGGGTCGCTGATCCCGCCCTGCAATTCCGACTCCTCGGTAACAGCTCAATCCTCCGAGCTGTAGGAGCGGCTTTATGCCGCGATGTTGGACGATCGAGAGTGGCCGACAATGTACGATCGGGGCGTAAAGCCCCTCCTACAGCCCTGTTTCTTTCTGTCAGAGGGAAACCCACGTATTGCGGCCGAGGCTGCATTGTTCCGGCTCGGGCCCCAGCGGTCCGGATCAGTCGTGCTGGCCCCGGTAGTTTTTTTCACCGGCGGTGACGCGGATATTCATCCGGTTTTCCTTCGGCGGCAGGGGGCAGGTGGCAAAGGGGGTGAAGGCGCACGGGGGATTTTGGGCGCGGTTGAAGTCGAGGATGACCTTGCCGTCCTTGGGGGCCGCCGCGTACACGAAGCGGCAGGCCCCGTAGGTTTCCTCGCCGGCCGTGAGGTCGGTGATCACAAAGAAGAGTTCGTCGCCGCCTTCATCGATCGGGAGCAGCTCGAAGGTGTGGCCCTCGCGGGTGAACACGGCCTTGCCGGGCACGGGGGCCGGGGAGGTCTGGCCGATCATGTTGGTGATGTTCACCTGGTGCGGCGGGTCGAATTTCACCCACTGCGCCTCGATGCGCCAGGCGGGGTCGATCGGAAAATAATCGAGCCCGGCGAAATGCTTCAGCCGCTCGCTCGTGCGGTCCTTGACCCGGAGGAACAGGCTGTCGCCGCGCTGCATCACGTAGAAATTCGCCGTATCGAACCTCACGGTCGTCGGCTTGTCGCCCTGGTAGACCAGCTCCGTGGGTTGTTCTGCCGGGTGGCCGTCAATTTCAAAGATGGCACTGGGGGCAGGCGTGAGGGTGACCTTGCCTGCCTGCAGCTGCACCGTGCCGAGGTAGGGGGGGCCGGCGGCCAGCTGGATGGAGTTGTCCGGCGCGGAGCCCACCGTATTCACACCCGGCGCGAGCAGATGGCGACCGACCAGGCTCAACCAGCCGTTGGGCGTCGTCAGGCGGGCGACCCGCTCGTGGCGCCAGGTGGCGATGGCTTGGGCATAGTCGCCGTCCGCCGCGGTCACGACTGCGGCGGGACCGGCCAGACCGGCGGGCAGGTCGGTCCGGGTGATGACGCGGGGATCGGTGTAGAATTCGCGCGCGAAGGGGTTGGCCGCCGGGTTCCACTTGTCGTCCCAGCTGAGGAAAAACCGGGTGCGGGGGAAGGACTCGGTCACGCCGGTCGTGAAGCGCCGGTAGTCGTAGTCGCCGGGAGGATTCTGGGCCCCGTGCGGCCCAAATTCCGTGAAGCCGAAAGGCTTGTTGATGGCGGCGAGAGCGGGATAGCCCTTGATGTGCGCCGGGTCGATGAAGTCGGTGTAGGCATCGAGGCCGATGAGATCGGCGTAGCCGTCGCCGGGGTAATACTCCGCGGTGCGTTCGCCGTGGTTGGGCCCCCAGACCCAGATCAGGTTGTGCAGGCCCTTGGTCTGGGTGAGATAGTCGAACATCTGCCGCCAGACGGCGATCAGGTCCGCCGGCTCCTGCGCTCCCCACCAGAACCAGCCCCCGTTCATCTCATGAAAGGGGCGCCACAGCACCACGACGCCGGCCGCCTGCAGTTCGGCCAGTCCGGCGGCGAGATCATCGAGCTGGTGCAACCAGCGTTGGTGGATGGGCGTGCCGGCCACAAGCAGCTCCGCCAGTTTCACGCCCTTTTCGCGCAGGCCGCCGCCCTCCGCCTTGGCGGGATTGTTGAGGTGGACACTCGCGCCGACCAGGCCGCCGGCCCGCCAGTAGTCGAGGATCAGCTGGTTGGTGGTGCGGGTGTCGAGCCAGTTGCGCTTAAAATCCGTATAGTCCACGCTGATCATGGCCGGCCAGCGGCCGGTGGTGCGGAAGATTTTTTCCGCCGGCTCGAGCCGCGATCCCGGACCGAATCCGCAGAACTGGCCCGAGAGCAGGCGCAATTCAGGGCTCGCCTGCAATTGCTGGAAATAGGCCAAAATGGTCCGGCCGCGTTCATTCAACTGCGGGTCGGCGGGCGGGATGGTCAAGGCGGCCCGGCCCGGCAGGGCGAGCAGAGCCAGGGCGAGAAGGCAGAGGGCGGGGCGACGCGGCATCATGTGGACAGCATGGGCGTCCGGCGGCCTCGCGCAAGCGCGCGTGGAATCTCTATCCGGAAACAGGGGCCCGGTCAGCCGGCAGGTTCCGGTCTGGTCAGTCGGTGCCGCACCTCAGTTAACGTAGGTTTGGTTTTCTTCCCGCCACTGTTTCGCTAGCACGAGCTTGCCGTCGACCATGAGGAGCGAGGTGACCTGGTACGTCTTGACGTGCTTGAGGTGGAAACCCAGTTGCGTGGCCGTGCCGATCTCGGGGCCGCTGGCGGAGAAGCCGATAAAAGCCGGAATGGTGTAGTCGGTGGCTGCTTCCTGGACGGTCCGCTCATCCACCAGGCGCCGGTAGGTCCATTTCTCGGCGACCACCTCGTCATGGACCAGCGGGGCGATTTCGAGGGGGCGTCCGATCAACTGAATGATCGTCTCGGCCGACATGCCCTTGTCGAGCATCCGCCGGGCAGACTGGGGTCGGGCGGAATCAATCGCAGCAGCAGGGTCGGAATTGACGGGGCGAGCCAACAGCAAGGTGGTCGCGGAGAGGAAAATCAGGAGGATAAGGCGATTCTTCATACCCAGAGCATAACACCGGCGCAGGTTGATTCACTTCAAGGATCCGGGCCGGCGGCTTATTGCAGCTGGCTGATCCAGCCTTCCACGATCGTCCGGGCCGGCCGGCCTTCGGCGATCAATTGTCCGTCCGGGCCATAAATCATGAAGTAGGGCACGGATTGCATGCCGTACTGCTGGGCCACGGGTGACTGGAAGTCGATCTTGTGCACCTCAGGCCGGTTGATGTCCACTTTCACCACGGCGACATCGGCCCGTTGTCGGTGCACTTGGTACAACACCTCGTCAAAGCCGCGGCACGGCGCGCAATATTCGCTGGTGAAGTCGAAGAGGGTCATCCGGCCGGTGACGAGGAAATCGGCCAGACTGACCTCCTGGCCCTGGGAAATACTGAGCGGTTTGGCCCCCTTGGTGTGCTGGCCCGGTGCCGCC
>JBAXWQ010000290.1:0-3822 GCA_037128315.1 Opitutia bacterium
GGAGCCCAGAACCGGATTCGAACCGGCGACCTCGTCCTTACCAAGAACGTGCTCTGCCAACTGAGCTATCTGGGCAGACCAAGGCACAGACTAAAATAGAGAAAGAAGGTTGAGAGAATAGCCCGTAAAATTGGCCGTCAACTAGATTCTTGCGATTTACCAAAAAAACTAGGGTCCAACGACGACACGGTAGTGGCCAGGGCTGAGCCGCTCGCCCAAACGGAAAATTTTGACCAGATAGGACCGGAAGAAAGCATCCACTCTCTCGTCCACCTCACCCATGACCGAGCCGGGCATAAACACCAGTTCGCCCACGATCCCTGAGCTGCTGACCACCACCAGAAACTCCATCGGTACAAAATCAGGATTTGGCACAGCCAGACCCACAAGCATCTGGGCGACAACAACCTTCCCGTCATTAACATTGACGATTTCCAGAAAGCCGCTCCGTTCGGCCAATGCCGGGTGCGGACCATCGATCTGACCAATCCCGGCAAAGGGCGCCTCATTGCCCTGGACCAATACATCCGCCACCTGATCGGGCACCGGCGCCGCATCCATGCCGTAAATTTTGATATTTTGCTCGGCCATCGTGAAGTTGGCCCCAAAACTCCCAAAAACCTGCCCCGGTTGGTGGCGCATGGACTCCGGCAGGGCGCGCTGGCCGAAATTCCAATCCGTGGGAAAAAACAGGGGCGTCGGGTCAAAGAGATCCGCTCGCTCGCGCAGGAATTGATCGGCCGCACCCTGCCCCGCTCCGGCCAGCCGGACAAACGGCTGCGGCCTGCGCGTCTCCGCCACCAAGGCCGGAGACTGGACACGGTTCCAGGCCCACCAGGCAACGGTAACCGCGAACGCGCAGCCCAGGCCGATCCAAACCCGCCGCTTCACCGCCATTTTTTCGCCGTGCATCAGGCTTCCTATTTGGGCGCGTTCTCCCCGCCCGCTGACTCCGCCGCCACCAAAACGTTGGCGAATCCGACCGACTTTGCCATTTCGCAAAGATCGAGAAAGGCCTGCATCGACACCTGTCGGTCGGCCCGGACCAACAACACGGCACCGGGATGTTTCCGGATATAATCCGCCATTTGCTTCCGCAAATCCGCCTGCGAGTACATGCCGCCCTCGAACAGGATGACATTGTCGCGCCGGTAACTCACCACGACCGAGGCGACCCCCGTTCCGCCGGACGCCGCGCCGATGGCGGGCAGGTCAAGGCTGGACCCGGACTCCCCCACGGTCATCGGCAGACCGGGGGCCAGCACGAAGCGCGACCCGAGCAAACCGAAAAACAGCACGATGAAGGCCACATTGACCCACGCGAAGAAATCCAGATCACGCGGGGGCGGGCTCAGCCGGGAGACCAGATCAAGGGGACGCGTGATCATGGGCTCGGCGGGATCTCTCCACCCGGACGATAATCGCGCAGCAAGTAGCGCATCAGCTCGTTGCCCGACCATTCCACGTCCTGCACCAGCACCCGCACCCGCCCGGCCAGGAAGTGGCGCCCCAGATGCGCGGGAATGGCCACAGCCAGTCCTGCCGCCGCGGTGAGCAAAGCCTCCCACATGCCACTGGCGAGCACCACCGGCGTGGCGTAGTTGCCCCCTTGGTTGAACAGCCAGAAAGTCTTGATCATGCCCAGCAGGGTCCCGAGCAGGCCGAGCAAGGGGGCGATCTGGGCAATCGCGGCGAGCGCGCTGATGCGTCGTTCCAGCACAGGAATTTCAACCAGCGCCGCCTCCTGCACCGCATAGCGCAAGCCGGGCTCGTCATCCGTCGCCTGCCGCAACCCGGCCTTGACCACCTTGGCCACCGGCCCCGGGGTCTCCTCGCAGAGGGTCAGGGCCTCCATCAGCCGGTTTTTCTGGAGCAGATTTTTGATCCCGTTGAGAAATTCGGTGGAGCGAATCTGCCCACGGTGCAGAAAGAGCGCCCGCTCGATGAAGATCACCAGCGCCACGAGCCCGAGCAGCAGCAGCAGCCACATCACGGGCCCACCCTTGGCGAAGACACTGTAACTGAATGCGCTCATCATAGTGGGGGCATGATGCGGGGCGGGCGCAGAGCGTAAATGCCAAAGCTCATGATTTCGTCTTCCCGTTGGGATGGAACCGCACGAGCTTGGCCTGCGCCTGGGCCCCGCCGTAGAGCTTGTGGTCCACGATCAGCTGATAGGCCCGCTGGGCCTCGTCCAGCCGGCCGGCATCCTCGTGAATCTGCGCGAGCTCCAGGAGGGAACGAGAAACCCAGTAGCGGCCCTTGGCCCCCAGCTTGGCCGCCTGGGCGGGATCGAGCAGGAATGCCTCCACCACCGACCAGAGGATGGTCTGGGCCTTGTCCGGCTGGGTCCGCTTGGCCCAGGCATAGCCCCATTTGAAACCGGCCTCCGCCCGCAAATCCACGGGGGCGGACTCGAGGTCGCGCAGGCGCTCGAAGATGGTCACGGCACTCTCGTAGTTCACCAGGTTGTTCGCCCCCTGGGCAAAGAGGGTGTCGGCCAGGGCAATCTGCGCCAGCAGCACGTCGGGATGACTGGCATAGGTGTTCACGAGAAACTCGTACACCTGCCGGGCCGCGCCCATGTCGTTGAGGCGCCGCAGCAGGTCGCCTTGTTTGAGCCGCGCGTAAAACACCAGTTCGTTCTGCGGATAGTCGCGGATCAGCCGCTCCAGCATTTTCTCGTAGGCATCCCGCAGGTGCCGGTCGAGGCCCTGGCGCTCCAGGTTCAGCGCCGCCTCATAGAGCGCGAGGGGGGCATACTCGCTTTGCCGGTAATTGGGATTGTCCACGAAGTTGACCAGCACCCCTTGCGCCGCCGCAATGTCACCACGCTGGGTCAGGAAGCCGGCCTCGATGAGGTAGGAATACTGCGCGGCCGCCGTGACCTGGTAGGTCGTGCGCAGTTTTTCCAGCACCGCCAGGCCCTCCTTGTCGCGATTCAGCCCGAGCAGGGCCTGCGCCTTGAGCAACTGGGCCATGCTGGCCACATTGGTCCGCAGGAGTGCATCCAGCTGCCCGCCAGCGGCCACCGCCTCCAGCAAGTCGTCCGCCTGCTGCCGGGCGGTGTCGAGTTGTCCGTTATCAAAGGAGAGTTTCGCCCGGAGCCACATGAGGCGGATGCGCAGCTCTTCCGGTACGCCCTGGGCGCCACTGGCGAGCAGGCGGTTGACCCGGGCATAGGCGGCCGGGGCCTGCCCGCGGACCTGCATCTCCTTGACGAGATTCCATTCCGCCTGCCAGCGGTTCAACGGATCGAAGCCCGGGTTGGTAACGGCCGCGTCCAGCTGCTTCGCCGCCGACTCCCATTGGTTGGCCCGGATGTCGGACAGGACGCGTTGAAAAATCAAGACTCCCGCCGGGACGACCGCGGGCAGCTCGTGCATGGCGGCATCATAGGCATCGGCGGCATTCTTGTAATCCTCGGCACGGAAAAAGGCCTCCGCCAGCAGGACCCCCAACTCCGCCCGGTCGTGCCCCTGCCCGATCACGAGGCGCAGCTGGGCAATCACATCCGCCGCCGTGCGGTAGCGTTTCAGATCCCACGCCACGGCCAGCCGCACGCCGAACGCCTCCGATTTGAGGGCTGATCCCGGGTAACGTTCGAGCAGCACCCGGGCATCCCCCTCAGCGGCGCCATAGTCCTTGTCCACCAGGGCGGTCTGCGCCCGGCTCAGCAGCAGGTCCTCAATGATCGGATGCTGGACGGGGGCGTTGATCAATTCACCCAGAGAGAGGCGCAGTTGCTGGCGCTCCGCCGGCGTCTTGGCCCCGCGCGCCAGCAGCTGCAGGGAGAGGCGCTGGGTTTCAGGCTTCAGGCCG
>JBAXWQ010000291.1:0-3791 GCA_037128315.1 Opitutia bacterium
GCCAACCGTTTGACGACGAGTTCGCGCCGACTCTCCCCTGCAAGTATGCGGAGCAGTCCAGAGCTTCGCCGTTCCAAAAAGGGGGTTGCCTTCAGAGGGTGGGTCCCGCTCGTAGAGAGGCCAGCGGCAGAGTCGTGCCAAATAGGGTGGGATTGTGAACGCGCCACTTTGACGCAGTGGCCGCAGGCCCCCCCGGCCGTCAGAACAGCGGCGCGTTGTTCTTCGGGTCGCCGCGGCGGACGCCCGAATACGCGCCAGTGCGCCACCGAAACCGGATGACTCGATAACTTTCCGGCTTGGGAGTTCCTTTGACCCAACGGAGCCCGGACATGGTCGAGACGTTCGCATCCCTGCGCCATCTCGCAAGTGAGTCTTTCGCCGAGTGATTTCGCTCCCGCAAGCGGCGCGCTCAAACTGCACGCCCCTTCAGCCTAAATACCTTGGAACATGCGTATCGCCGGCTTACGCTGTTTGGGAAAGGCCGCGCTCAGTTGACCGGACTCACACACTTGGACCACTCTTGATGAGAGTCTGAACGGGTTTCGGATTGCTGGTGAGGGAGTGAGGAGGATCGGGAACCAACGCAAGCTCCGGACGGAGGGAAGGCCCGGCTTGGCGGGCCTGACCGGAGTCCGGAGCTTGGCGCAAAAGTTCGGCGCGATAATCGGCCGGGGTGCGATAGCCGATGGTGCTGTGCGGCCGGAAGTGATTGTAGTCATCCCGAAAATTCCGGGCGATGCATTGGGCTTCAAGGACGCTGGCCAGCAGTTCGCGATTCAAGCACTCATCGCGGAAGCGACCGTTGAAGCTCTCGCAAATTCCATTTTGCCAGGGGCTGCCCGGTTCGATGAAGCGAGTGCTGATGCCAGCCTTCGTCAGCCAGGCTTGGACGTGACGAGAGATAAACTCTCCCCCGTTGTCGCTACGCAGAAACGCGGGGGCGCCGTGGATGGCGACCGCCGCATCCAGCGTTGCAGCCACTTCCCGGCCACCCATGCGCCGACCGGCAGCGATATCGAGGTTGAAGTGGCTGAACTCGTCCAGAAGCGTCAGGAACTTCACGGTGGTGCCTTCCTGCGTCGTGTCGAAGACCACGTCGACACACCATACGTCGTTGACGCCATCGGACTTGATCTTCGCGTCGGGCCGCGGCGGACTCTTGGGTCGCACCGCCGGTCCGAGGATCTGCAGGCCTTCGCGGCGGCGGACGCGTTGCACGGTACGCAGGGCGCACTTCAGCCCCTTGCGGAGCACAAGGGCATGGATGCGCCGATAGCCGTAGCGCGGATGCGCGCGCGACAAGTCCAAAATAGCCTTCTCCAATTGGACCTGCCGGGACGTGGGCGGCAACGGTGAGTAGTGCCACGTCGAGCGGCCAAGTCCGAGGTAGCGACAAGCCTGGCGGCCTGAGCATCGCTGCGCAGCCACCACGCTGCTGGCCGCCCGACGTTTCTGCGTCGGGCTCACCATTTTTTTCCATTCACCTCCTTCAGCACCTGGATATGCAGGGCCTGGTCGGCCACAAGGCGCTTCAGCCGCGCGTTCTCGTCGCGCAGCCCCCGCAGTTGCTGCAGATCGCTGAGCTGCATGCCGCCGTATTGGCTCTTCCAGCGATGGTAGGTCGCCGCGCTGATGTTCGTTTCCCGGCAGACGGTCGCGACTGCTTCGCCACTCTCGGCACGGCGCAAGATCGCCACGATCTGCTCCGGTTTATGTTTCTTTCCTTTTGGCATCTGGGTCCTTTGTTGGTGCCCAGACTCTCATTAGCGATGGCTCAGTTTGCGTGCGTCAGGTCACCCGCAAGTCGTTGCACTGGTGGGCCTGTTGGCCTGGTTACGCGGCGGTGCGTTACAAAACACCATCGCGCAGGATCTGACTGCACTCATGCTCCACGGGCATGCCATTCTCGATGCCACGGGATTCCATCCCGCCTCTGCTGCCACAGTTCCCGCCAATGATGCCGGCAGCAAACGGGTCTAAATCGGCATAGCTGATGAGCGGGCAGTCGCAGCTACCCCTCGCGGCGGCGGGAAGTTTAATACCCGTCGCCGCCTATGTTCGGATGTCGACCGAGCATCAGCAGTACTCCACCGAAAACCAGCTCGACCGCATCAAGGAATATGCCGCGCGCCGGAATATGGCGCTGGTCCGGATTTTTGAGGATGCCGGCAAGAGCGGACTCAACGTCCGCGGCCGCGACAGCCTGCGGAAGATGATCGAGACCGTCGAAACCGGGTCCGCCGATTTCAAGTGCATCCTCGCCTACGACGTCAGCCGCTGGGGTCGATTTCAGGACGCCGACGAGAGCGGCTACTACGAATATATCTGCAAGCGTGCCGGTATCAACGTGCACTACTGCGCTGAACAATTCGAAAATGACGGATCGCCCACCTCGAACATCATCAAGTCCGTCAAACGATCCATGGCGGGCGAATACAGCCGGGAACTCTCGACGAAGGTGTTCCAAGGGGCGTGTCGCCTGATCCAGCTGGGATTCAAACAAGGCGGCGCCGCCGGGTTTGGACTTCGTCGTGTCTTGGTCGATCAATCCGGCAACGTCAAAGGCACCCTAAAGATCGGTGAGCACAAAAGTCTACAAACCGACCGGGTGGTGTTGCGGCCTGGTCCCGAGGAGGAACAAGAAACGATCCGCTGGATTTACCGGGCGTTCCTCGAGGATGGAAAGACCGAGCGTGAGATCGCCGACGACCTCAACCGCCGAAAGGTCCTTACTGACTTGGAGCGGCCGTGGACCCGGGGCACGGTGCACCAGGTCCTCACAAACGAAAAGTACATCGGCAACAACGTCTAGCCGAGGATGGCGAAAAGATCGCGGGCGGCCGTGCGCAGAGGTTTGCCGGTGAAGGCGGTGAGCGCGGCGCTGAGATCGGAGCGGAGGGTTTCGGACATGAGGGCTGAAATAGTAGCGAGTAGATCGGAGCAGCGGATGGGAGTGGATTCGTCACCCGCTGGGTACCGAATCACGGGCTTGGGCGTTATTGCGATGCGCGCGACGGATTCCGCGCCCAATGGGCGTGGTTTTGCTGTGGTGGGCGCAGCCGCGGGGCAGGCTCTTTTTTTGCATGAGGGGCGGAAGAGTATCCGATGGCGGGTGGTGAGTAGCGAGAATTCGAGTCGGGCCTATTGCAGGCGCTGAGTAATGCTCGACTGGAGCAGGGTGCGCATCTGGGTGATGGCGATTTCGTTGAGCATGAGCAAGCGGTCGGGGGCGGGCAGGCCTTGGCGGATGAGCACGGAGTTAAGGCTTTCGAGGTTGGTGAGGACGACCAATTGCTCCAATGGCGCGTGGTCGCGCAGATTGCCCTCGGCGTCGGGATGGGTGTCGCGCCATTGCTTGGCAGTCTGGCCGAAGAGGGCGACGTTGAGCAAATCTGCCTCCTCGGCGTAAACGAAGGAGGCCTGGGCTTTGGTGATGGCGGGCGGGATGAGGGTATCGCGGATAGCGTCTGTATGGATGCGATAGTTGATCTTGGACAGGGTGCGCTGGAGGTTCCAATCGAGCTTCAGGCGGTCGTTCTCGTTGTCTTTTAGGCGCTGGAACTCCTTGATGAGGTATAGTTTGAATTCGACCGAGATCCATGAGGCGAACTCGAAGGCAATGTCTTTGTGGGCAAAGGTGCCGCCGTAGCGACCGGCCGTGGAGATAAGCCCGATTGCCCCGGTCGAATCCATCCAGCGTTTGGCGGTGAGGATGAAGCTGTTCAAGCCGGCCTGTTTTCTAATCCCATCGAATTCGATGGGATTAAAATCGAGGTTGTTCAGCCGTTCCC
>JBAXWQ010000292.1:0-3736 GCA_037128315.1 Opitutia bacterium
ACCGCGGGTGCCGCCACCGGGACCGGCGTGCCTTGCCAGAAGTAGTGGCCGCGGCGGGCGTGGTCGACCCGGATGGCGATCGCGGCCAGCACCAAGGCGACCACCACGGCGATGAACTGCCGGCGCTTGCGCGCCGCGTCCTTGTCCTCATAGGGATCCTCCAGCGAGCGCTTCGCCCCGGCGGGCAGCGTGGCCACGTCGGTCAGCGCGGAGCCAAAGGGAATGTTGATCATGACCCGGCCGTTCACGGCCCAGCCGTTGCCCTCGAGGATGGGGCCGAGGGTGCGTTGGCGGAGTTTCAACCAGGCGATGACCATGGAGGGCGTCGAGATGACGAACATCAGGCCGACCAGCACGAGCGGATACTGCCAGGCCTTGAGCTGGAAGATATAGCCGAGAATCAGGGTCAGGGCGGTGATGGCCCCCGAGATCGCCACGCCGATGGCGGCCACGGCCCCGATGTCCACCTTCTTCGGCGGGGCGGGCGGGGCCTTGTCCGCGCTGGCCGCCTTTTCCGCGGCGCCGGCCAGCCGGGCGTTGGATTCGGCCTCGGCCGCGGCGGCGCGCTTGGCCACCTGCTCCTCGATCATGCGGAGGAATTTCTTGTAGGGGGACCAGAACGCCTGCCGGATGCTGATGGGGTTGTCGACGATGCTGGTGATGACGGCGTCCCAGTCCTGGCCCGCGCGGTCATAGAACACCCCGTGGCGCCCGGCGAACAGGTAGTCGCTTTCGCCCTGGGTGAAGCAGGCGGCGATGTTCATCGATTTGCCGCCGGCGCGGGTGCAGCTGCAGTAGGCGATGTAGGCCTTGCTCATGGCCGCGAGCGGGTTGGCCCCGTCGACGCGGATGCACAGCTCGGTGCTGCGGCTGTCCAGATAGAGCGTGCCGGCCTGGAAGATGGCCCACTTGTCGCGCGAGTAAAAGTCGGCGAAATTGACAAAGTTGTTCAGCAGGGCGCGCAGGTCCCGGTAATAGTGCGTCAGCCGGTCCACGTCGCTGATGGCCTTGAACTCGGGTTCCAGGGCCTTGTCGAGGGCGAGCAGCCGGGCCAGTTCCACGCGGGCCGAGCCGGCCAAAATGGCCTTCACCCGGGGCAGGCCGAGCTTCTCGACCGCCGGACCGGCCTTGCCGCCCAGCCAGGTTTCGTAGGCGGCAAACTTGGCGTTGAGCGCAGCCCACTCCGCGGCGGTGAGCGAGGTCTTGGCCGCGCCCAGCACGGGCGTGACCACCGCCTGATGCAAGGTGGCGAGCGCCCCGGCCCAGGCGGGATTGATGCCCTCGTGCAACGGCAGGTTCCGGCCGGCCTCGATGCGGGCCAGCGGGAAACCCGCCACTTCCGCGGCGGTGACATTCAGGTCCTGGGCGGCGATCGCCAGGTATTCGCTCTCCGAGCGGTTCAGGGCGGCGATGGCGCGGGCGTCGAAGGCGGCAAGGCGGCCGCGGGCGAAGAAATCCTCCACCTTGGCGCGAACCGCCTTCAGGGCCGTGCAGGCCGCATCGGTCGCATCGCCCAAAATGGCGATGTCCTTGGCGGAACTTTTTTCCACCCAGGCCAGATAGGCGGCCAGCTCGGCAAAAAATGCCTCCACCTGCTCCGCGGTCACGCCGATGGCGCCCGTCCGGTCGGCCGTGCCGCCGAGGCAGGCGATGATGTCCTTGATCAGCGCCTGCGCCGCGGGGTCCTCCGTGGCCTCGGCCGGGATGACGCCGTCGCCATTCAGCGGGCTGGCGGAAAAGATCTTCGCCGTGTCGGAGGCATCGGCGGCCGAGATGGCGACGGCCGCCTTCTTGCCCAGGTTGGCGAGAATCTGCCGGGCGGAAGCGAGGACGATCTGCCCCTCGGGCGTGGTGTCGTTGATGGCGGCCAGCGGGAGGGCGGCACTGCCCTGCAACAGGTCGCCGGGGTCCTTGAGCCGGGCGGCGGCCCACTTGATGGCGGCCAGCAGTTCCGGCACGCGGATGCGGCCGTCCCCGTCGCTGTCGATCAGCGCGAGGGTCTTTTCATCCAGCTCGAGCCCCTTGACCGGGCAGCTCAGCGCCACCCACAATTTCTGGTCCAGCTGGTCGAGGTGCAGGAGATCGGCCCCGCTTTCGAGGGTGACCTGATCGAGCCCGCCGGTGCGGAAGAATTTCCAAGTATGCATGGGTAAAAAGGTGGGGGCAGAGGTAAGGTGAAAACCGGCCGCCACCATTGGCCGTCAGGCTTTTTTGGCAATCACGAAGCGGCCGTCGCCGTCAAATTTTGCCCATGATTCCACAATCCATGCGGGGTGAGCCCGACCCGGCGGTGTATACTAGGGGCATGAAAACGTTTCTTGTGCCGGTTGACTTCTCCGCGGTCTCCGTGGAACTCGTGGACACCGCCGTGAGCTTTGCCCGAGCCTTCAGCGGCAAGGTGATGTTGCTGCATGTCATCCAACCTCCGATCATCACCAGTGAATACGCCCTGCCCATTGAGGCCGTGCAGGAATCGATCGATGCGTCGGAAAAAGCCGCCGCCGCCAAGCTGGCCAGCTATGCGCAGCAGTTCAAGTCCGCCGGCCTGGCGGTGGATTGCGCCGTCCGGCAGGGACCACCGGTCTATGCGATCCTGGCGGAAGCGGACAAGGTGAAGGCTGATTTCATCATCATGGGCTCCCACGGCCACGGCAAACTCTACGACCTGCTGGTGGGCAGCACCGCCAGCGGCGTCATCAAGGACGCCAAGTGCGGGGTCATCATCATGCCGCCCGAGGACAAGGCGGCGTGAGCCAATGTTGAGGCGTGGTCCGGCCGGTCCTGCCGGATTGCGCCCACCGCAGGCTGGAGCGCCGGCGCCACAGGACAAGCCAGGCCCGCCCGGCCTTCCCGGGCTTGCCGTCGGTCGGGCATTGGGTTCCCATAGCTGCCCCGGCCCGATCAACCGCCTGCTTCCCTCTCTCCGATGAACCGTGAAATCCACCAGTGGCACAGCCCGCGACTCGACAAGAACATGGAGGTCGCCGTCTACGGCCATTACGGCTTCGCGCTGCTGATGTTTCCCACGGCCGCCGCCGATTACCTGGAATACGAGCGCTTCCACGTCATCGACGCCATCGCCCCCGCCATCGAGGCCGGCAAGTGCAAGGTTTTCTCGATCAATTCCATCAACAGCGAGAGCTGGCTGAACAACTGGATGCCGGGCCGCGAAAAGGCGCTACGCCACCAGCAGTACAACGCCTACGTGACCGAGGAAGTGGTGCCCTTCATCCACTCCCACTGCGCGGGGCGCGTGCCCATCATCGTCACCGGCGCGTCGTTTGGCGCCCTGCACTCGGCCAACACCCTCTTCCGCCGGCCCGACCTCATCGACGGCTGCATCGCCATGAGCGGGGTCTACGACCTCAAGGAGTACACCCACGGCTACTGGGATGAGGACGTGTATTTCAACTCCCCCACCGATTACCTGCCCAACCTGGAGGACGAGGCCCAGCTCAACCAGCTCCGCGCCAAACAGCACATCCACTTTGTCGCAGGCCAGGGCGCCTACGAAAAACCTTCGGCCTCCGTCGACCTCGGCCACGTGCTTGCCCGCAAGGGGATTCCCCACACCATCGACCTCTGGGGCCACGACGTGAACCACGACTGGCCCTGGTGGCGCAAGATGCTGCCGCACTACCTCGACACGAGGTTTTGATTGGAGGGCCCGCGCTTGCCGTGCCGTAGCCTTGGCGAAGGCTGGTCTCGGCGGGCCGGGTTAGGTAGGGCGGTGACT
>JBAXWQ010000293.1:0-3736 GCA_037128315.1 Opitutia bacterium
GTACTGACCCCGTGGATCTTCCACGGCGTGTGCTTGAGGCCATCCTGGATCTGCTGGATGATGGCCGGTTTGTCCTCTACGACCAGGATGTCAGCGGAATCGAAAATCGACTTTGCCTTGGTGATCTGATCCGTGAGGGGCTTGAGGTCGATGACCCGGCCGGCTTTCTCGATCAGCTTTTCCGCCTCGAAGGGTTTCACGAGGTAGTCGCGAATGCCAATCTTGGCGATTTTAAGCACATTGTCGCGGCCCCCTTCAGCGGTAAGCATGATAACCGGGATGCCCTTGAGTTGCGGGTCGGATTTAAGCTTGGTCAACATTTCCACCCCGTCCATTACGGGCATCGTGACGTCGAGCAAGATGAGGTCGGGTGATTCCTTGGCGGCGATGGCCAGCCCTTCGACGCCGTTGGCCGCTTCAAGGATTTCGCAATCATAGGGTTTGAAGGCTTTCCGCACAATGATACGAACAGTTTTTGAATCATCGGTCGTGAGGATTTTGTAGCGCATGGCGGTATAATGAAAAATTAGTCGTTGGCCTTGATGAGGATATCGGCCGATACCTTGTGGGTGTCGGTCAGAAAGTTGTAGATATACCGATACGTGTCTCCGACGGGTTCGATGGAGAAATTCTGGCCCCGCAGGATGGAGGGAATGGTAAGCTTGCACGGATAGCCGGCATCACAGAGGGAATTCTTAAAACTGCCGACGGTCATGTTCGTGATTTCGCCGATGGCATCGTTGATCGCCCCGTCACCCTCATTTTCCAGTTCCATGGCGGACATGCCCAGAAGGTGGCAAGTGCTGATCCGCGCCAGCGCATCATCAAAATAGAGGTAAATCATCCCGTTGATGTCGCCGAGGAAGCCAACGCTGCCGACGACCACCCGGCCTGTGCTCACCGTCGTTGTCGGGGGTGACATCTCGTCGGATTTTGGCATTTCGGTAAAGCCGGAAAATACGAGCTCACGGTCGAGCATGGTTTTGAAGACATCGTTGATCGCACGCGTGATATTGTTGCGAATCACCGATTCAGTAATTTCGGCGGTGGCGGGCATGGTAGGGTTAGGGTGAATAGTGGCTGAGCCCATATCGGCGCAGAGTCGCTTGAACTTTACCAAAATTGCAGCATGCGATCTGGCGGCGGCAATATTGCGCCCGAGACCGCTGCGGCCAACAGGGCAACGCGGCGGGGGCGGGGAACTCGTGCGCCGCTATCATCCAACCCTATGGTGCGCTCGACCGGCTGGCGGCAGGGGTGGGGTTCTGGCCCGCCTGGGCTCGGCCAAACCCGACGGGAACGGCGATCTCACCCGAAATCTCCAATATTTTGTTCAGGCTGAGCCCGGATGTCGTGCCGGACCTATCGGCAGAGTAGAGCGATGGTCAAACGGCGGGGACGTAGAATCGCTGTGGCCCGGTGTGGCGGGGGGCGAGAGGAGGCAACGGCTAGGAAACAGTCGGCCGGTGGTTGCCCGCGGGCCCCAGTCGGCGGGGGCGGTTCAATCCGCCGCGGACGTAGTCCCGGCCTCGCTATATTCATGCAGCTTGTTCCGCAGGGTCCGGATGCTGATCCCGAGCAAGGCGGCGGCCTGGGAGCGGTTACCCGCGGTATGGCGCAAGGCGACCCCAATGGCCTGTTTCTCGAGCGCGGCCATGGTTTGGATTCCACCGGTGGCCGCGGAGACGAAGTCCCGGTCAGACGCATCATTTGCGGCCACAAGGTTTGCGGCGTACTCATTGGGCGCCGCCCCCGCCAGGGGGAGCGCCGGTTTCTCTGGGGGAAAGTTCCCCGGCAGCCCCAATGCGGCTGCGGTCACCGGGTGGCCCGATTCGGTGAGAATGACCGCGCGTTCTATGGTGTTCTGCAACTCCCGCACATTCCCGGGCCAAGTGTAGCCGGCAATCATGGCGCGGGCGGAATCGGAGAAGCCAACAATTTTTACCCCGTGTTTCCGGGCGCAGGATTTCAAAAAATAGTCGGCCAGCAACCGGCTGTCCGTTCCCCGCTCGCGCAGCGGCGGCACATGCACCGGGAAGACGTTCAGCCGGAAATAGAGGTCATGCCTGAACTCACCTTTTTCGACGTAACTGAGCAGGTCGCGGTTGGAGGTGGCGATGAGGCGGACATTGACCTTGATGGTGCGGTTGCCGCCGACCCGTTCGAATTCGCGTTCCTGCAGCACGCGCAGGAGTTTGGCCTGCAGGTTGAGGGGGATTTCGCTCACCTCGTCGAGGAGGAGGGTGCCGAGATCAGCCAGTTCGAAGCGACCGACGCGGCGCTCGGTCGCGCCGGTGAAGGCGCCGCGTTCATGGCCGAAAAACTCGCTCTCGATTAGGCTTTGCGAAATGGAGGCGCAGTTCACCTTGATGAACGCTTGCTTCCGGCGCAGGCTGGACTGGTGCAGCGAGTGGGCGATCATCTCCTTGCCGGTCCCGCTCTCCCCCGTGAGCAGCACGGTCGCATCGGTCCGGGCCACCCGGTTGATCATGTGGCGCAGGTGGATTATGGGCTGGCTGTCGCCCACCAAACCCCCGGGTTGGCCCTCTTCCGGATTGTTGAGGTAGCGGTTAACCGCGATCAGCTGGCCATAATCCTGGGCTTTTTTGAGGACGATATCAATTTGTCCGCGGGAAAAGGGCTTGAGCACATAGTCGAAGGCCCCGGCTCGCATGCAGGTGATCGCTGACTCAATGGTGCCGTGCCCCGTAATCATCACCACCAGCGGATGCGCCGGCAGGGAAATCACCCGCTCGAGAAACGTGAGCCCATCACCGTCAGGCAGTCGGAGGTCGAGTAGGATCAGGTCGAATTGTTCGGAGGCCAGCAGAATCTCGGCCTCGGCCAGGCTCGCGGTACAACGCGGCAGGTATTTGCGACTGGTTAATATTGCGAACAGGAGGTTGCTGACGAGAGGGTCGTCTTCGACCACCAGTATTTTTTCGATTGTTGCGGCCATGCGGAGGAGTGAGCAACCCCCATGATTGCACGCGGTCTTAGCCGATACAATAGAAACCTATCTTCGGCGCAGCTGGAGAATTTATTTGGCCGTGAGCATTCGGATCGCAGCAATCCACTGGACCGCCGGTTCTGCGACGGTTGGCGCAGGTGCCGGAGCGCAGGCTTCGGGTGGTCGCTCCGCGGCGGAATTATTCTGCTAAAGTTCTGACCGAACCGGGCGATCATAGGAGGAGTAGTACATCAATCAGCTCAGCGTCATGTCCACTCATCTGCTCTCCCTCTTGTCCGATATCGAAAGCGCCTTGATCGCTACTGATGCCGCCCCGGATGGGGGGTGCTGGGATACCATGCGGGTCATAAATTTCCCCCAAGGTCTGGCGGCACTCAAGCTGGCGGTGCGGTCTCCGGAAAAGGTCACCACTGCGCGCGGCACGATTCTCCTGCAGGCGTTCACGCTCGCCGACGGTTCCAACTGTGTTAAGGCCAATCTGAGCTGGCGGGGCACCGAAAACTCAACGGTCTATGCCATCTATACGAAGCACGGAATCAACTGGCGACTTGAAGCCAGTCAGATTGCCGATAAGTGGCTCGATGGGCAGCTGCCGCTGACGGACACTCAGGCCGTCTTGACTGTTGAAGACGACCCTATGGAAATGACTGGGACGGGCTAGCGATCACGCTGCACGGGGATTTGGTCCGAGGATAAGGGATAGGGAATATTCTGGAGCGGTATGGTGGGCGGAGACGTCAGGCGGAAGGGTTGTTCTGCCGCCCC
>JBAXWQ010000294.1:0-3734 GCA_037128315.1 Opitutia bacterium
CACGTGCACGACCGGCGCGAGGCAGTTCGTGGTGCAGGAGGCGTTGGAAATGATGCTGTGCTTGCTCAGGTCGAGCTTGTCGTCGTTCACGCCCAGGACGACGGTGATGTCCTCGCCCTTGGCCGGGGCGGAAATGATGACCTTCTTGGCCCCGGCGGTGATGTGACCCTTGGCCTTCTCAGCCTCGGTGAACAGACCCGTGGACTCGATGACGAGTTGGACACCCAGCTTGGCCCAGGGCAATTCGGCGGGGGACTTGGCGGAGACCACCAAAATGTCCTTGCCGTTGACCACCAGGACGTCGTCCTCCGCCTTGTCCGGCGAGGACTTCTTGGATGTGACCGTGCCCGCAAAGCGACCCTGGGTGGAGTCATACTTCAGCAGGTAGGCCAGATTGTCGGCCGGAACGATATCGCCAACGGCAACGACATCGAGGGTCGTGCCAAGGAGGCCCTGCTCAACGAGGGCGCGGAAAACGAGGCGGCCGATGCGGCCGAAACCATTGATTGCTACTTTAACTGCCATGTGGGTGGTGGGTTATGATCGTTGGAACCGACCGGCAGAAATGCCGGCAGGTACCCGCTATGAAAAGCAGGTGCATAGCCATGGCAAGCGAGATGCGTGCCATATTAATGGAGGACCGCTTTTGGGCAAGAAATGCGGACTCCCTCGGGGAAATCAGCTCACTCCATCTGCCATAAGCCGCAACCGAGGGCCGGGATAAACAGATCGGTGATGACCGCCACCCGCGGCGCCCGACGCCCGGCGGTGTAGAAGCATTCGTGGTCGGCCACCTGCTGCCAGCCCCATTCCGCAAACTCGCCCAAGGGGATGGTGATATCCTCCGTGTGAGGATTGACCGCAAACATCAGCCGGCCCGGCCCCTGGCTGCCATCCGCATTATAAATGGCCACCAAGCCCGGTCCGCCCTTTTGCGGAATGCACTTGAAGAAACCCTCGCTCGGCCGCGACCACTGGCGCAGCAACCTCCCCCGCTCCGACCGCCGGAACTCAATCCAGTCGGCAAAATAGGCATGCGTCGCGGGGAAGCGCCCCAGCCGGTGGTAGTCGAGGGCGTTGAGGTCACCGCGCTGGTAGGTGTTGCTCACGCTGTGCTTGGTGCGCAGGAAATCCTGGCCCGAGGCCAGCAGCGGGATGCCGACCGAGGCGAACAGGATGGCCGCCATCAGGTGGGTGCGTTGCCGGTCGTTCTGCGTCGGATGATAGCCGTTGTGGTTGCCGTTTTCCGTAATCAGGTCGATCCACACCTGGTCGTCGTGTGACTCCGTGTAGTTGACCGTCTGGGCCGGCCAGTAGGCAAAGTGCCATGGCGAACCCTTGAGATAGTACTCCATCCGGTCCGCCGGACCCCGGCCGTGCACGTATTCGCGCAGGAAGTTCCGGTAGCCGTCGTTCCATGACGCATAGCCCGTGGGCCGCAGCGCGGCGGCGATGTGGCCGCGAAAACTCCAGGGCTCGGCAATCAAAATGACATCGGGCTTGACCTGCTTGACCGCCACTTCGATTTCCCGCAGCACGTCGACCCCGATCAGTTCGGCCAGGTCGAAGCGGAAACCATCAACCCCATAGGTCTCGATCAGGTGGATGAGGCTGTCGCAAATGAGCCGGGTGGTCATGGCCGAGCGGCACCGCAGGTCGTTGCCGCAGCCGCTCAAATTCGTCAGCGCCCCGTAATCATCGAGCTCGAAGTAGTAGAGCTTGTCGATGAACAGCAGGTGCGCCGGTTCACCGGTGTGATTGTAGACCACGTCGATGATGACCGCCATGCCCTGCCGGTGAAAGGCCGCCACCAGGGCCTGCAATTCCTTCACGGCTGAGGCCTTCGCCGCGTCCAGGCCGTAGCTGCTGGCCGGGGCGAAGAAATTGGTCGTCATGTAGCCCCAGTGATATTCCTGGCGGGTCCGGGCGTCGTTCTCGTGCACCGGTTGCAGTTCCACGGCGTTCACGCCGAGTTTTTTCAGGTAGAAGTCCGGCTGGTCGACCCACTTGGTCAGGCCGGCGAAGCCCAGGCGCTCCTCGGCGCTCAGGGGCAGCGGGGCCAGCGCCACCAGGTCGCGCACGTGGGCCTCCGCCATGACGAGGTCCTGCCAGGCCGGCGTGGTAAAGGTGCGGTCGCCGCGTCCGACCCACGCCGGATCCAGCACGATGCCCGGCCCGACGCCGCTGACGGCGGCCTGGGCGTAAGGGTCCAGGATTTTCTGGCTGGGATGAAAATGGCCGAACACATCGTGCGGGCCGCTCACCGAGTACCAGTAATACCACTGGTGCAGATTGCGGTCGAGGTGGGCCTCCCACACGCCCCGCCAGGTGCCGTCCTCCTCCCGGCGGTCCAATTCGTAACAGAAGGCCTTGTCCTGCTCCGCCAGTTGCTCGCAGACGAACAGCCGCACATGCCGGGCCCGCGGGGCGAAGAGCCGGAACGTGGTCTCGCCCTTGCGCACCAGCGCGCCGAGCGGCAGGGCGCTGCGCATCTCGTGGAAAAACTTCCCCAACCGCAGCCGGGTCTTCGGCGCCTGGCCGCCATCGCGCACATGGACCACCGAATAGGTCTGGTTCAGCAGCACCGGCTGCGTGGTGGTAAACTGGAACAAATTGCGGCCGGTCCGCTGGGGGTAGATGGCGCGATTGAAGTGATTCTTGCCGTCCGGCACCAAGTTGCTCGCATCGCGGGGCAGGTCGATCCAGTGGTTGTCGCCCGTGACGAACTTGAACTGCTGCGGCGGGTTGGTTAACAGCGGGGACGCCGGGGTCCGGACCAGCCAGACGGGACGGCCGTTGAGCTGGCTGGGTTGCAGGCACCATTCGGGCTTACCCACCGCGGCCCCCCAGCCGTTGAAATCACCGGCCACATAGACCGGCATGGTGCCAAAGTTCACCCAGCTGTGCTCATCGGGGTCCAGCACGAAGACCAGCTGCCCCGCCTCATCCACGTAATAGGCCGCCTCGTCCGCGTAAAGCGACGGGGCGGCGGGGCCAAAATCGGCAAAGGCAAAGGCCTTGTCCCCTGGCGCAAGCAGCGGCAGCGAGTCCCCGGTCCAATCCCCATCGAGCTCAATCACCCCGGTTGAGGCCGACATCAGCCACGCCCGGATGATGCGGTGGGCGTATTCGGCGGAAAATGGAGGGCGCGTCATCAAGGCTTGGGCGGATTGACAAAAGCTGCCAGCACGGGCCGGCCGTCGAAATAGGGCAATTGGGACAACCCCAGCAGGTAGCAGGCCGTCGCACAGGTATCCTCGGTGTTGATCACGAGGTCCGCATCCGCCGTCAGGTCGCCATGCTTCACGGGCGGTCCCGTCATGATCCAGGGAATATGCCGGCTGCGCGGATCATCGGGCCCGTGGGTTTTGCCGGCGCCGCCGTGGTCAGCGGTCAGGATCACGACCGTGCGCTCGGCGATGCCGGCGGCCGCCAGGGCGTCGAGTATGCGCCGGAGATACGTGTCCGTCCGCTCGATGGCGGCGAACTGCTCCGCGGAAGCCCACCCAAAGGCATGTCCGGCCACATCAACCTCGGGCAGGTGGACGAAGAGCAGGTCAGGCTTGTGTTCGAGAATCATTTTTTCCGCCGCGGCCGTTGAATTCTCATCGTCCAGATCGTCCTTGATCGAGGGCAGGCGGACATAATTGACGGTTCCGGGTTTGTTGAGCGTATCAAATTTCGCTTTGCCCGCCGCCATGGCGGTGGTGCAGCCCACGCGGCGGGCCATCTCA
>JBAXWQ010000295.1:0-3702 GCA_037128315.1 Opitutia bacterium
GCGATCTCGTCGGCGGTGAGGGCGCCGCGCGGGATCTCGATCATCGTGCCGACGGTGTAGGCGATCTTGACCTTCTTCTCGGCCATGACGGCCTTGGCGACCTCGTGGACGAGGGCGGTCTGGAGATCGAGCTCCTTCTTGAAGCCGACGAGCGGGATCATGATCTCGGGCCGGGCCTTGTAGCCGGCCTTGGTGGCGTCGGCGGCGGCCTCGAGGACGGCGCGGGCCTGCATGGCGGTGATCTCGGGATATTTGATGCCGAGCCGGCAGCCGCGGAAGCCGAGCATGGGGTTGAACTCATGCAGCTCATGGACGCGCTGGATGATCTTCTCGACGGGAATGTTGAGTTTCCGGGCGAGATCCATCTGCGACTCCTTGGAGTTCGGCAGGAACTCGTGGAGCGGCGGGTCGAGGAAGCGGATGGTGGCCGGGAAGCCCTTTAGCGCCTTGAAGATGCCGAAGAAGTCGTCGCGCTGGTAGGGGAGGAGCTTGGCGAGCGCGGCCTGGCGGTCGGCCAGGTTGCCGGCGAGGATCATCTCGCGCATGACGTCGATGCGATTCCCCTCGAAGAACATGTGCTCCGTGCGGGTGAGGCCGATGCCGACGGCGCCGAAGGCCATGGCGTTCTGCGCCTGCTCCGGGGTATCGGCGTTGGTGCGGACCGACAGCTTGGTGGCCTGGGCGCACCATTTCATGAGCTGGACGTAGCTCTTGAATTTCTCCGTGGCCTGAGCCTCCTTGTCGTTGTGGAGGAGGCCCGCGATGATCTCGGACGGGGCCGTCGGGATCTTCCCGGCGTAAACCGTGCCGATGGTGCCGTCGATGGAGAGAAAGTCGCCTTCAGCGTATGACGTGCCGTCGACGGTGACCGTCTTCTTGTCGTAATCGACCTGGAGGGCGGCGGCGCCGCAGACGCAGACCTTGCCCATCTGGCGGGCAACGAGGGCGGCGTGGGAGGAGACCCCGCCGCGGGCGGTGAGGATGCCTTCGGCGGCGATCATGCCGCGCAGATCCTCGGGGGAGGTCTCGACGCGGACGAGGAGGACTTTTTCGCCCTTCTCGGCGGCGATGACGGCGCGGTCGGCGTTGAAGTAGATCTGGCCGGTGGCGGCCCCGGGGCCGGCGGGCAGGCCGGTGGCGATGACCTTGGCCTTCTTGACCTCGGCGAGATTGAAGACCGGCGCGAGGAGTTGCTCGAGCTGGTCGGCCGGGTTGCGGAGGATCGCTGTCTGCCAGTTGATGAGTTTCTCCTTCACCATATCGATGGAGAACTTCAGCGCGGCCATGGCGGTGCGCTTGCCGTTGCGCGTCTGGAGCATGAACAGCTTGCCTTCCTGGATGGTGAATTCGATGTCCTGCACATCCTTGAAATGCTTCTCGAGGATGGCGCGAACCTTCATCAGCTCGGCATAGGACTGCGGCATCTGGGCCTTGAGATCGGCGACGGGCTCCGGGGTGCGCACGCCGGCGACGACGTCCTCGCCCTGGGCGTTGATCAGGAACTCGCCGTAGAATTCATTCGTGCCGTTGGCCGGATTGCGCGTGAAGGCCACGCCGGAACCGGAGGTTTCGCCCGTGTTGCCATAGACCATGGCCTGGACGTTGACGGCGGTGCCCCACTCGGAGGGGATGCCGTACTTGGCGCGGTAAACCTTGGCGCGGTCGTTCATCCAGGAGCCGAACACGGCGCCGGCGGCGCCGCGGAGCTGGTCCCAGGGGTTGTTCGGGAAGTTTTTCCCGGTGCGGTCGTGCACCAGGGCCTTGAAGCGCTTGACGAGCTCCTGCTGGTCGGCGGCGGTGAGCTTGGAGTCCTCGATGTCACCGTGGTATTTCTCGTGCTTGAAGCCGTGGATGACCGTCTCGAACGGGTCATGGTCCTCGCCCTCGCGCTTCTGCACGCCGATGACGACGTCGCCGTACATCTGGATGAAGCGGCGGTAGCAGTCCCAGGCGAAGCGTTCGTTCTTGGTGGCGGCGGCGAGGGAGAGGACGGTCTGGTCGTTGAGGCCAAGATTGAGGATGGTGTCCATCATGCCGGGCATGGAGTCGCGGGCGCCCGAGCGGACGGCGACCAGGAGGGGGAAGCCGGTGGCGTCACCGAACTTGTAGCCCATGATCTTCTCCATGTTCTTCACGCCGGCTTCCATCTGGGCCTGCAGGGAGGCGGGATAGGTGCGCTTGTTGGCGTAGAAATAGGTGCAGACCTCGGTCGTGATCGTGAACCCGGGAGGCACGGGCAGGCCGATGCGCGTCATCTCGGCGAGATTGGCGCCCTTGCCGCCCAGGAGGTTCTTCATCGAACCGTTGCCGTCGGCCTTGCCGGCGCCCCAGGAGTAGACGCATTTGAGCGCCTTGCCCGCACGGGCGGACTTGACGGCAGATTTCTTGGAAGCGGGCTTCTTGCCCGCGGATTTCTTAGCGGTGGATTTCTTGGCCATGTGAGTAGTGGGGAAAGGAACGAAAGGAGCCGGCATCGCAAACGCTGGGCGCAGGGGTGTCAATGTTGGAGGCGCGGCACCGGGGCAGGTTTAAGGCCGGGGCGGCGGGGTGATAAGGCGGACAGGGGATATTCGCCACCCTCTTACGACCGGAGCCACATGTAGGTCGGGGTTTATCCCCGACGGTTGGCCTAAGTCGGGCGTAAAGCCCGACCTACAGGCATCCGGCTCCAGGCGGGGCATTACCGCCAAAGACGGTGATTGCCGGCTGCGCCCAAAACTGTTTGCAGGTCAGGGACGTGAGCGACGAAACATCAGTTGACGACTACGGGGCGGCGAGCCCGGACCCGGCCGGGACGGAACCCGCCAAGCGCAAGCCCATGGGGTTTCTGGACCACCTCGAGGACCTGCGTATGACACTGATCAAGAGTGTCGTGGTGTTTGCGGGCTTCGTGACCCTGATCGCGTACTGGGTGGACGACTTCGCCAAGGTGCTGAGCTGGCCGCTGGAGCGGGTGAAGCAGGATTATCCCAAGATGAGCACCGACCTGGTGACGAACAGCCCGATGGGGGTGTTCAGCGTGATCATCGACATCTGCCTCATTGGCGGCCTGGTGCTGTCCCTGCCGTTCATCCTGTTCTTCGTGGGCCAGTTCATCGCCCCCGCGCTGACCAAGCGGGAACTCAGGGTGCTGCTGCCGACCTGCGTGGCGGCGATGTTCCTGTTTCTGGGGGGCGCGGCCTTTGGTTATTTTTTGCTCACGCCGAGCACCATCCGGGTGGCGTTTGAGCTGAACCAACTGCTCGGCTACACCGTGCTCTGGACGGCCGACCGCTACTACAGCCTCCTCATGTGGCTGGTGCTGGGCATGGGCGCGGCCTTTGAGTTCCCGCTGCTCATCGTGCTGGCCGTGTACATGGGCTTCATTGAGGTGGCGACGCTGCGCAAGTACCGCCGGCACGCCATCGTGGTCATCTTCATCATCGCGGCCGTGATCACGCCCACGCCCGACCCGATCAACCAGTCCTTGTTCGCCCTGCCGCTGATTTTGCTCTATGAAATCGCCATCCTCGTGGCCTCGTCGCTCAAGCGCCGCCGCAAGGATGAGGTGATCGTGACCTGAGAGGGGATGATGTGAGGCTGTAGGAGGGGCTTTATGCCCCGATTCGGCAGCAGTACCGTTTCCGTGCGCATCGCGGCATAATGCTGCTCCTACAGCTCGGTATCATGAGCCGTCACCAGGCGAGTTGGAACAGGCTGGCG
>JBAXWQ010000296.1:0-3680 GCA_037128315.1 Opitutia bacterium
ACGCGCTCGCCCACCGGCACCCAGCCGTGCGCACCCATCGCCTCAACCTTCACCACCGCCTTGCCGGGGGGCAGGCGGCTCCAGACGGGGGAAAGCGGGCGCCAGGGCTTATCCGCCACGAAGGTGTAAAGCTCGCCCCGGCCGGACACAGTCACGGTGAAACGATACTCGCGGGCGGGCGGGACCTCGGCGAATTCAAAGGCGGGGGCCCAGATGAACCGCCGGGCGAAAGCGTTCCAAAATGGCGCGCGGCCAGGCTCACCCGGCCGGATGGGAAGGTTCAGGTCGTCGGTCGGAACCGCGGCCGCCGCCACCGACTCCCCCGCCAGCAGGCTGAGCAGGACGGCGGCCGCCCAAATGATCCTGGCCGGAAAAGAAGTCACGGCTGCCCCCAGCGCCCGGCCCATTCCGCGGCAACTCACAGCAGGTCCGCCGCCAGCTCGGCCAGCTTGGAGCGCTCGCCCTTCATGAGTTTCACGTGCGCGGCGACCGTCTGGCCCTTCATCCGGTTGTGGCAGTAGACCAGCCCGTTGCTGCGCGAGTCCACGTAGGGATTGTCGATCTGGGCGGGGTCGCCGATGAGGACGATCTTGGAGCCCTCGGAAATGCGGGTGATGACCGTCTTGACCTCGTGCGGCGTGAGCTGCTGGGCCTCGTCGAGGATGAAGAAGCGCCGGGCAATCGAGCGGCCGCGGATGAAGGCCAGCGCCTCGATTTCCACCAGGCCGCTCCGCAGCAGACGCTCGTAGGGCTTGGCCAGCGGCGCCCCGCCGTGCCCGCCCCCATGGCTGGCGTGCACCGGCTGCGCCGCCGACATCGTCGCCAGAAAGTGCTCGGCATGCTTCCGGTGCCCCTTCTTGGACACCTTCTTCGCGGCAAACTGCGGTTCCTTCGGCGGCTTGGAGGGGATCAGCACTTCCAGCGCGTCGTAGTAGGGCTGGAGCCACGGCTTCATCTTTTCCTCCAGCGTGCCGGGGAGAAACCCGATGTCCTTGCCGAGCGCGATGACCGGACGCGAAATGGAAACGCCGTCGTACCGGGAATGGTCGTCCTGAATCTGGTGCAGCGCCGCGGCGATGGAGAGGAGCGTCTTGCCCGTGCCCGCCTTGCCGAAGCACGTCAGCATGTGGATGCTGTCGTCCAGCAGCGCGTCCAGGAAGAACTGCTGCTCCAGGTTGCGCGCCCGGACGGGAATGCCCCCCGGCGCCTTGACACAATCGGGCAGCTTGAGCCGGCGCACGACCCCTTCGCCGTAATAACGGGCCGGCATCGTCTTGCCCTCGTCCGAACGGAGCAGGACATATTCGTTCAGGTACAGGGGCTTCGCCGCATCGTCCCCGAGGTCAAACTCCCCTTCCGAGCAGAACCGCTGGAGCTCGTAGAGGCTGACCGGGATCTCGCGGTAGCTCGCCTCCTCGATGTTCTCCGGCACCTTGTCGTTGAGGTAGTCTTCCGACTCGAGCCCGACGGCCCGCGCCTTCAGCTGCACGTTGACATCCTTGGTGACGAGAATGGTCGGGGGCGGGTACTGTTCCTGGACAAACAGGGCGGAGGCGATGATGCGGTTATCCTTTTTCGCGAGATCGGGCAGGATGGAGCGCAGGCGCTGCATGGCGGGCGAGGTCCGCCCTCCCTCCATCAGGTAGGGATTGATGATGATGGACAGGGTGCCGCCGGTGGGCAACTCGACGCCCTCGTGCATCGAGCGGGAATCGGGCAGCAACTCCTGGAGGATCCGGTGCACGCGGCGGGCATTGCGGCCGCGTTCGGTGGACTGCTCGCCCTTGATGGCGTCGAGTTCCTCGAGCACCTCCACCGGAATCGCCAGGTTGTTCTCCTGGAATTTGTAAATCGACTGCGGGTCGTGCAGCAGGACATTCGTGTCTAGCACGAAGGTCTTAACTTTAGCCGAAACCCTGATCCGCGAATTTGGGGCAAGCGCCCCGCGCAGGTTTTCCATCGTGTGGGTATCTTGTGAATAACCCTGCACGGACCATGCCATCTGTCGATAATAGAGTGATAGGAGGTATAAGAATTTCACCGCGCCGGCACATTCGCCGGGCGACGGGATGAAAAAAGAAGGCGGGCCGTCTACCCCTAGACGACCCGCCTATAGCTTTCGAACTAACCCCGCTACTTCCGCTAGGCGGAAGCAGCATACCCAGGACTAGACGCGAAAATCCGGGAAAGGTTCCATTGGCCGTGGCGCCAAGACGAGCGGGCCCGGCGAGCGCCCGGACGGGGACGATCAGGCCGCGGGCCGAGCTGCGCGCGCGGCGTCGAGGGAATTTTCGTCCGACCCTCTCAGGCCGGCAGCGGCGGAGCGGCGGGCGGCTTGGGACGGGGCGCCACCCAGAGCCGCAGCAGGTGCTCAGCCAGGTTTTTCATGCTGGTGCGCTGGCTTCCCTCGCGCCGGACGGCTTCGCGGAAGGCCGGAACCACCGCGCTGCGCTCCTGATAGTAGCGCCAGAGTTCAGGCTCAAGCCGGCGGGCGGCCACGTGGATGTCGGGCCAGGCGGCGGCGATTGTCTGAACCTTGGCCAGCCAGTAGTGTCTCTCGTCCGCATGACGTTGCACATAGTCGAACACCTGTTGTTCGCTGCGGTTGAGACTCATGGCGCCAACCTGCGGCGCATAAGGTAAAAAACAACCGTAAAGCCCTGCAGCGCATCATTGCATTTTAACTGTATCCTGCTCATTCTCATCACTCATCAACCCCCCCTGACCATGTGGACCAAACTCAAAGAGCAACTTCCCACCATTTTTCTCACCGCGTTGCTCATCACGGGCGCCGCGTTTTGGCTGCACCAGAGAACGATTAATGACATGGCCGCCCGCGAGCAGGCCGAGTTGGCCCCGCTCCGCGAGCAGAACGACGCGCTCAAGGCGTCGGCCGAGGAAAACCGCCGCCAGATCGAGGCGACCAACAAGCTCCTCAAGGACGCCATCTCGAAACGTCAGGCCGAGATGTTCATGACCGACGAGGAGGTCAACAAGCTCAACGCCGACAAGATCAACTCGCTGGCCGAGGCCGTGGCCAAGAAGATCCAGCCCTACAATCCCCTGCCCAAGACCCCCGAGGAGGCCGAGAAGATGCAGAACGAGCAGGTGGACAAGGTGTCGTCGCGCATGACGGCCAAGATCCAGCCGATCCTCGCGGAGATGGCCAACGACCAGCACCTGACCCGTGAATCCATCGTGGCCTACAGCCAGAAGATTTCCGACCAGGTCGGCAACGTGCTCACCTCGGAACTCGCGAAGAACCAGCAGTTGAACAACAACTTGGTCGCCACGCAGACGGTGGCGCAGGACTCGCTCAAGCTTTCCCACGAGATCACCGCCCTCTATCTCAGCTCCTTCAAGGACCAGGGCCTGATCACCCGCCTGCTCACGCTGCCGGCTAACGTCGTCAAGGACGCCGCCAGCCTCAGCATCGTCTCGAGCAGCGAGCGCAAGAAGGTCGAAGGTGAACTGATCAACCGGATGAACGAGATCGAGAAGCGCCTGACCGAGATCCAGGCCCAGGCGCCGAAGAGGTAACCCGGCCGCGGCCCGCGCCGCCGTCCGCATTCTCCGAGCCGCGTGCACCCCACGCGGCTTTTTTATGCCCGTCTTCATGCCCGTCATCCTGAGCGAAGCCGAAGGATAACCAGTTACCAGTAAATAAATTATCGATCAGG
>JBAXWQ010000297.1:0-3624 GCA_037128315.1 Opitutia bacterium
GGCTGGGCTGGCCCATTTTCCGTCACGCCCGGTGGGAAGAGGCCGGTGTTGCGCAGGAAAAAAACCAGCTGCTGCTGTTCGTTTACTGGTCGTTGACCCAGCGCAGCCTGACCAATCCCGCCGCCGCTCCGGCGCACAAAACGCACCTCTGGCCTTTGTTGAGTTCTTGGGACAACGGCGCCGGTCGCAAGCAACTGCAGCTGCTCAGTCCCTTTGAGGTCTTTTTCCCGGTCAACGAGCCCATGCGCCAGATCTACTCGCCGCTCTTCGCGCTTTACCGCTCGGACCAGCGTGCGCCGGGTGATGTGCGCAACTCATTCCTTTTCAGCTTGGTGAGCTGGAGAACCAGCCCCGCCGAGAAGGAGTTTCATCTGGGCCCGATCTTCAGTCGCCAGTCCTCGGCCGAAAAATCACGGGTCACCATCGGCTGCGGCCTGCTTGCCTGGCAACGGCAGTCTGCTAGTGGTCCCTGGAAGTTTTCCGTGTGGGACTTTAAATCCACCTCCGCCCAGCCGCCCGCCGCCTCCCCATCCTCATGAACCAATTCAACCTCGTACTCGGACACATCGGCGGCGCTGTGCTGCTGCTCGGGCGCAGCCTGAAGTTTTTGCCCACCCTGCCCCGCCAGTTCGCCCGCCTCATGGAGCAGTGCTATATCATCGGCTACACCTCCCTGCCGATCGTGACCATCCTCAGCTTCTTCATCGGCAGCGTGCTGGCCCTGCAAAGCGGCTACAGCATGGATAGTTTCGGGGCCAAGCAGTTCATCGGCACTTTGGTCGGCCTGACCATGGTCCGCGAAATGGGTCCGGTCATGGTCGGGATTCTCGTTGCCGGCCGCGTGGGCTCGGCCATCGCCGCCGAGCTGGCCTCGATGAAAGTCTACCAGGAGATCGACGCGCTGGTGACGATGAACATCCCCCCCGAGCGCATGCTCGTGTTGCCCCGACTGGCGGCCGTCGTGGTGATGATGCCGGTCCTGACCATCATCGCCAATCTGTGCGGCTGGTACGGCGGAGCCCTGGTCTGCCAATACACCCACTCCATCTCCGTCGATTCGGAATCCTACTTCAGTGCGCTGAAGGCCTACATGCTCCCGCATGATGTGGTCGATGGACTCATCAAGGCCGAGGTCTTCGGTGTCGTGATTGTGCTCGTGTGTTGCTATATCGGTTTGAATACCCGCGGCGGTCCGCGGGAAATCGGCGCCTCGGTCACCAAGGCGGTGGTCGCCTCACTAATTCTCATTCTGGTGCTCGATTTCTTCGTCACCAAGGCCCTCCTCCTGGTCCAATGAACTCCACCTATACCGCCACCCCGTTCGCGGGCCAGACCTACGGGATCTCTGTCTCCCATCTGGACAAGACTTTCGGCCGGACCACGGTCCTGCACGACATCAACCTGGAAGTCCGGCCCGGGGAGATATTCTGCATCATGGGGCCCAGCGGGTCCGGCAAGACCGTGCTCCTGAAACACGTGGCCGGCCTGGAAATCGCCACCAGCGGCAGCGTCCGGATCGGGGACTATGATGCGGCCGACCCCGAGACCCGCAACAAGGTGCATCTCGCCCTGGTGTTCCAGGCGGGCGCCCTCTTCAGCTCACTCTCGGTGTACGACAATCTCGCTCTCTACCCGCGCGAACACCGGCAGTGCAACGAAGCCGGCATCCGGGAGCGGGTCATGCATGCCCTCACTATCCTTTCCCTGGAAAAGGCCGCCAACAAGATGCCCTCGGATCTCTCCGGCGGCATGCGCAAGCGCGTGGCCATCGCCCGGGCCTTGGTGATGGAGCCACAGCTCCTGCTCTACGATGAACCCACCTCCGAGCTCGATCCGGTGATGTCTGCCACCCTGACAGAAATCATCGCGACCCTGCGCGAGCAGACGGCCGTCACGAGCCTGGTCGTCACCCACGACCGGGACCTGGCCTTCAACATCGCCGATCGGATCGCCTTCATCATGGACGGCCGCATCCGCGCGATCGGCACGCCCGCCGACTTCAAGGACCCCCGCGACCCTGTCATCGCCAATTTCCTGAGCCCTCTCATCAATCTCAAGAATCCCCGTTTCAAACAACTGGAGCATAACCATGAATAACATGTCCCAAAACATCCGCGTCGCCCTTTTCTTCCTGCTGGGCTTGGCCTTGTCCTGGATCACATTTGAATCGCTCAATGGCGGCCATCTCTTCCGGCGGCAGGGCTACACCCTGATCGCGGGCTTCGCCAACCTGAAGGGCCTGAAGACGGGCGACGAAGTGCGCATGGCCGGCGTCAAAGTCGGCGTCGTCGAGACCACACGCCTGGCGGGCCAGCGCGTGGAGGCGGTGCTCGGCATTCAGACCGGAGTCAAGATCCCGCGGGATGCCGTCGCCAGCATCGAGTCATCCAGCCTGCTCGGCAGCAATTACCTCGGCCTCACTTTCGGCACCCCGAGCGGGCCGCTACTGAAGGACAATGACGAAATTCAGACCAAGGCCACCGTGGACATGAGCGAGGTCATCAGCCAGCTCGGCAACCTCGGCGCGAAACTTGAGTCCGTCATCGGCGAGATCGGCAAATCCATGGGCACCAGTGGCGAGAACGGAGGCATTTTCCAGCGCATCGACAAGCTCGTCTCGGACAACGGACCCAAGCTGACCGAGACCATCAACAACCTGCAGGACATCACCGCCAAAATCAAAACCGGCGAGGGCACGCTGGGCAAGCTGGTCAACGACTCCAAGCTGCACGACGATCTGCTGGCCAGCGTGGGCGAGATCAAGGCCGCCGCCAGCGATGCCCGGATATTCATGAACGACACCAAGGGCATCGTCGCCGACGTGAAGAGCGGCAAGGGTTCGCTGGGCCTGCTGCTTTATGACGAAGCCACGGCCAACAATCTGAAGGTTTCCATGAGCAACCTGAAGGAAGTCTCGGCCAAGCTCAACAGCGGCCAGGGCACGCTGGGCAAGCTGATCTCGGATGACACGCTCTACCTGAGCGTACAGTCCACCTTGAAAAAGGCGGACCGCGCCATCGATGGCCTCGGTGACTCCGGCCCGATCACCGCCGTCGGGGTGGCGGCCGGCAAGCTCTTCTGACCTTGCCGGGGCGCCTGTCCTCCGGCCCCTCGCCCACTGTTAGTTGCAGCCAGCAATCCTTGCCGATGCCGCCACTCACCCTTCAACTCATTGCCGAAGAGCTGGCCGTGTGCCGGCTGGCACCCCACGCACCCTGCCCATCTTGGGCTGATTCCCTCATTTTCAGCTCTGTCACCCGCACGCGGGACGAACTGTCCATCATCTGTCCCGCCCGCCAAGTACCGGCCGACAGCGGGGCTGAAACTGGTTGGCGGGGACTTAAGTTTTGCGGGCCCTTTGCGTTTGACGCGATTGGCATCATGAATGCCGTCACCGCGCCCCTGGCGCGGGCTGGCCTCAGCCTCCTGGCGATCAGCACCTACGACACTGATTACGTGCTCGTCAAAGCCGCGCGCCTGGCTGAGGTGGTGCAAGTCCTGCAGGCCGCCGGACACGAGGTGCGCGACAGCTAGAGCAGTTGATATTGAAGTGTAGCCGCAACCCCATCCTTGGTCATCGCGAGGGGCGCGAAGCGCGCCGTGGCGATCCAGCCGTTTCGACAG
>JBAXWQ010000298.1:0-3584 GCA_037128315.1 Opitutia bacterium
TTTTCCAGGAGAAGGGCTTTTACTACGTCCACACGCCCATCATCACGGCCAGCGACGCCGAGGGCGCGGGCGACATGTTTCGCGTCACGACGCACGATCTGGCCAATCCGCCCAAGACCGAGCAGGGCGAGATCGACAACACCAAGGATTTCTTCGGCAAGAAGACCTTCCTGACCGTCAGCGGCCAGCTGGAGGCGGAGATCTTCGCCACCGCACTCTCGAACATCTACACGTTCGGCCCGACCTTCCGGGCGGAGAACTCCCACACCTCGCGTCATGCCTCCGAGTTCTGGATGATCGAGCCCGAGGTGGCGTTCTGCGACCTGACCGGCAACATGAATCTCGCCGAGGAGTTCGTGAAGTACCTCATCCGCGACGCCAAGCAGCACTGCGCCGGCGACCTCGAGTTTTTCTCCAAGTTCGTGGACAAGGAACTGCTGGCCCGCCTCGACTTCGTCCTCGAGCGCCCGTTCCAGCGCTGCAGCTATACCGAGGCGATCGAAATCCTCAACCAGAGCGGCAAGACCTGGGAGCATCCCGTCGCCTGGGGCGACAACCTCCAGTCGGAGCACGAACGCTACCTCAGCGAGGAGCACTTCAAGTGTCCGGTGACCGTCTACAACTATCCGCGGGCGATCAAGGCGTTCTACATGCGCCAGAACGACGGCTGTGCGGCCGGACGCGAGACGGTCGCCGCCATGGATTTGCTGGTGCCCGGCATTGGCGAGATCATCGGCGGCAGCCAGCGCGAGGAGCGCCTGGAGCAGTTGCGCGCCGGCATGATGCTGCACCATCTCGATGAGAAGAGCTACTGGTGGTACCTCGACCTGCGCCGCTACGGCACGGTGCCGCACGCCGGCTTCGGCCTCGGCTTTGAGCGCATGCTGATGTTCGTGACCGGCGTCGCCAACATCCGCGACGTCATCCCCTTTGCCCGCACCCCGGGCTCGGCGGAGTTCTGAGCGGGTATTCGGTCAGAAACATTGCCACCGACCAAAGATTCCTCAAGCTGCCGGCTTCGATGGCCGATTCCCCCACCAGTTCAGTGCCCGGCGCCGGTCTCAAGACGGTTCTCCTGATTGATGACGATGTGCGCCTGCGCCCCGTTCTGATCGAGGGCCTCGAGGCCTACGGCTATCGCACGCTCCAGGCCCCGAACGCGGCCCTGGGCGCCGAGCTCGCCCGCACCCACTTGCCCGACGTCATTGTCTGCGACATCGACATGCCCGGCCAGGACGGCAAGGGCTTCCTCAAGCAGCTGCGCCTCGATCCCGAACTGGCCGACCGGCAGTTCGTGCTGATGACCGGCGATCCGTCCTACGCCAACCCGCGTGCCGGCATGGAGCTCGGCGCCGATGATTTCCTGCTCAAGCCCTTTTCCCTCGGTGACCTCACCCGCTGCGTGGCCGCCCGCCTGAAACGCGCCGAGCTCAGCCGCCATCTCGAGTCGCGCATCATCGAGCAGCTGCTGGGCAGCCTGCACTCCACCCTGCCGCACGAGTTCTTCACCCCCCTCGCCGGTGTCTTCGGCCTCACCGAGATGCTGGAGGAGGAACTGGATGACCTGTCCAAGGAGGAGATCCGCGCGATCCTGCACGACATCCTCACCTCGGCGCGCCGGCTGCACCGCACGCTGAAAAATTACCTGCATATCATCGAGCTGGATTCCCCTTCACGGGCCGTGACGCCCAACGTCCTCGCGTCCGAATCCGTGGTGCAGGCCGCCGCCACCGGCATCAAGGCGGCCGCCGACCGCCATCATCGGGCCGCCGATGTCACCAGTGAGCTGAAGGGCGCCCCGCTGCGCACCAGCCCGACGGAGTTCACCGCCCTCACCGAGGAGTTGGTGGACAACGCCCTTAGTTTTTCCCGCAAGGAATCGCCCGTCCGGGTCACGCTCGCCGTCGACGGCGGCTGGTTGCGGCTCACCATCCGCGACGAGGGCCGCGGCATGACCCCGAAGCAGCTGCAGCAGCTCGGACTCTTTCAGCAGCACGACCGCAAGAAGTTTGAGCAGCAGGGTCTCGGCCTGGGCCTGGCCCTGGCGCGCCGCATCGTTCACCGCCTGGGCGGTGAGCTGCGGTTCGACAGCGAGCCGGCCAAAGGCACGACCGTGCACGTGGCGGTGCCGGTGGCGGCGGGGTGAGGTAAGCCAGCGGCCATTGGATTTAGGTAGGGCGCGGACTCCGTTCCGCGCCGGGTCCCGCGCCACGATCGACGGCGGGCAGCGGAGTGCCCGCCCTACCTACGCTATCGCGTTAAGATGCAATTCCCAAAGGCAATTGTCTCACCCCATCACTGCCACCCGCTGCCCGCCCGCCTCGGCCGAGGCATAGATGGCCTCGATCACGGTCAGGTCGCGCCGGCCCATCTCGCCGGGCACGGGAGTGGGCTGACCGGTCAGCAGGCATTGGGCAAAGCCATCCATCTGCCCGGCCTGCTGGTTGATCTTTGGATAGTGCAGCACACCACGACTCGTCTCGACCTCCAGGCCGTGATACATGAAGGCATTCTGGCTGAACTCGATCCAGCCCTTGGCCCCCTCGGCGCGAAATTGGTTCCGATGATGGTTGTAGCTGGTGACCGCCTGGCAGGTGACCCCGCCGGGAAATTCCATGGTCCAGGCGATCCGCTCCTCGACCTCGACAAAAAATTCCGGCCGTTTTTTCGGCTCGTACCGGGCGGTAACCGCTAGTGGTGCGACACCCCCCGCCGCCATGCAGCCGCCCTGGATCAGGTAGACCCCAAGATCCATCAGCGGACCACCCCCGCTCAGTTTTTTCTCCGCGCGCCACTGGCGGCCGTTCATCACAAAACCGAAATCACCGGACATTTTCCGCAACGGGCCAAAATCCTGCTCCCGCGCCAGGCGCATCAACTCCCGGTGATAGGGATCGAAAAACAACCGGTAACCGATCGACAGCTGCACCCCCGCCGTCCGGCAGGCCGCAATGATGGCATCGCACTCCGCGACGGTGTTGGCCATTGGCTTCTCGCAAATGACGTGTTTGCCCGCCTTGGCCGCGGCGACGCAATGCTCCGCGTGCAGGCCGTTCGGCGTGACAACATACACGATGTCGATGGCGGGATTGTCCGCCAGCCGCGCCATCGTGTCGTAGCCGTAGACACTGGTCGCGGGAAACCCGTATTCCCTGGCCCATTTCGCCCCCTTGGCCGGATCACCCGTGACGACACCAGCGAGCCGGCAGTATTGGGTCTCCTTCAGTGCCGGCCCCAGCTGTCCGCGACTGTAATTGCCGAGCCCGACCAGGGCCACGCCCAGTTTCCTGCCGGAGGCGGGACGATCCAGCGCATGTCCGAGCTGCGGAGTCATGGCCAGTGCGGAGAGAGCGGACAGGTTGCTGATGAAGCGGCGGCGGGTAACGGAAGTGGTGGCCATGGGAGCACGGGGTTCACGTACAGCGGGGAGGAAGCGGGAAAGGGCTAACACTCGGTGCGCGTTCGGACAAGCGCCGAGCGAGGTGTGGTACTTGTGGGACGGGCACCCGCAACCGCCGCCTCTGCTATTCGTAGCGACGAGCGCCAGCGAGTCGTGGTTCGTCGGCTCGCTGGCGCTCGCCGCT
>JBAXWQ010000299.1:0-3583 GCA_037128315.1 Opitutia bacterium
CCGCGACCTTCTGCGTGACAGGCAGACGCTCTAACCAGCTGAGCTACCACCCCGTTAACCGGGAAAGGTGCGAAAAGTAGAATCGAGGTCGGGCAAGTCAAGAGTGGTTTTGCCCGCGCCACCTGCCCCACCCGTCCCGCCCCACGATCCGGTCGGATTTGCAGCGCTCCCCAAGCGGAAGGACCCGCCGGCGCGGACGGTCGGCCCGGGTCGCCAGATCCAACCTGGTCGTGCTCCGGCCACCGGCGTTCATGGGTCGATCCGCCCCGCACCCCCGGCTGCCGGCTCGGGCCAGAGGGCGGCGACAGGCAAAAAATGCACAGCCTCCGGACTGGTCACCGGCCGGTCCGCGTGGCATGAAGGGGGCAAGGGAGCAGGTCAGCTGGATGCCCCAACCCTACCGTTCCAGCAGCGGCACGCTCCGAAACCAAGGAGTCCAATGAATACCTGGCTCAAATCCGCGCTGTACGGCGCGCTCATCGTGTTCGGTGCGCTGGCACTCGTGGTCGGCCTCGCCATCGCCGGCTGCCAGCAGGCGGTCTATCCTCTCGCCCGCGCGTTCGGCTCGCCGCCCGAGTCTGAACTGGTGCTCTGCCGCACCGCCTTCCAACAGTTGCAAAGCCGGCTGGCCACCAGCCGCGTGCGGGTCGAGCCCGTGTATTGCGCCGACCACAGCCAGACCAACCGGCTCTGGCGCGACGACCTCGCCCAACTCCTCGTCCGGGAGGCCGGCACCCGCACCCAGGCCCGGTTCGTCATCGCCCCCATGCGGCCCGACGTCGGCCCCACCGTTTTCGGCCACAACCAGCTGCGCTACCTGTGGGAACGCGCGACAGCGTACAGCCACTGGCTCCAGGAGGCGCCCCCGGGCGCCGACTACGTCTGGTGCGTGGAGATCTTCGGCGCCAAGGGCACCGTCGGCGCGATTCAAATCTATATCTTCGACGCCAAGGGACAGGTCGCCTACTGCCGGCTCTTCAACTCGCACCAATTCGGGACCAACCTGTCCATGGAAAGCGAGGAGCCCATCCGGCTGGTGGTGAAAACCCTTTTTGAGGACCTGCTCCGCGACCCCAAGGCCGTTTTCCCGCCCTACGGCGTCGGCTGAGCGGCGGGCCACGCCGCCCCCCCCTAGGTCCGGCGGTGCTCAGGCCCGGGCCCCGTCAGGCTCAGCTGGCCTCAGGAGACACTCGGAAATTCAATCTGGACGGAAAACCCGGCGGGCCCCCGGGAGAGACTGACCTCGCCCTTGATTTCCTTCAGCCGCTGGCGCATGCGGAACAGCCCGCGGCCCCGCTGCATGGCGACCTCCGGGTCCACCCCCGGACCGGAATCGGTCACAACCAGCTTCACCGTCGAGCGGCCCACGCTCAGGACAACGCGAATGTCATCGGAGCGCGCATGGTTGATCGCATTGCGCAGCATTTCCCGGATGCACATCGTCAGGACATGCCGGGCATGCGGCGGCACCAGCGCGGTCTGGTGATCCGGGCCGATCTCCACCGTCACCGTATGCCTGATCTGGATGACGCCGAGGTAGCGCCGGGTGAATTTTTCAATGCTTTCGCCCAGGTAGCCCCAAGTCTCCTGCGAGGGGGAAAGCGCCCAGATCAGCTGGTTCAGCGATTCGGCGCCCTCGATGAGACGTCCGCGGATCACGGTGAGCATGGCCGTCGCATCGCGGCCGGGGATCAGGGTCACGCTCTCGGCGAGGAGCTGCATCTCGCTCAGCCGGTTGCCGAGGTCGTCGTGGAGATCGCGCGCGATGCGGATGCGGTCCCGATTGACCATCGCCTGGCTCCATTGGCGGATGGCCAGCAGGATCGCAATGATGGTCACCAAGATCAGGGGCAGCACATACATCTGGATCTCAGCCCAGCGCAGCTTGTGCTCCACGATTTCCGGCACCAGCCACTTCCGGTACAGCTCGTCGATCGTGCCGTCGTTGTACAGCGAGAGCAGCGCGTCGTTCAGCTGCATCATCGTGACCGTGTCTTGCTTGTGCAGGGCAAAGCGGAATTCGCTGATCAGGTCCTTGAAAAAAACATGGTCCAGCTTTGCCAAGAGCTCGCTGTCCTGGGTGCGCAGCCAGGTGCCCCACCCGATGGTGACATCACTCGCGCCGCTGGCCGTCGCCTGGAGCGCCGATTCCACAGTGGGGTAATCCTGGAGCGTTCCGCCCCAGGCGTCCTTCTCCATTCCGAACAAGTGGGCCGTGCTGCCATGGACCACCGCGATTTTTTTCCCGGCCAGCTGCGCGGTGGTCGTGATCTGGGCCTGTCCCCGGCGGGTGTAGCTGGTGTAGCGCGAGGTGAAGTAGGGCAACGAGACGGAAAACTGGTCGCGCTGGCTGTCCAGGCTGATCGTGTCCGTCAGGATATCCAGCCGGCCCTCCTTGAAGCTGGGCCATTGCTGGTACCAGCCCCCGCGGTGCATGGTGAACCTCAGGCCGGAGTGCTGCTCCACCGCATGGAGGATCTCCGGCGTGAAGCCGCTCAGCACCCCCGCCGGGTCCACGAAGGCCAGAGGCGCCAGTTCGGCGCCGACCCCGACCTGCAGGGTCCGCGGCGACCCGGGCTCGGGGTTGCTGGGGTCGGCGGTTGCCGCCCAGCCGCCCAGCGGCAAGACGACCAAGGACATCAGGAGAACCCGTCGAAAGGAGAGGTGTGTTGCTGCCATCGAGCGGGAAATTGCAAAGTGCCCGCCAACTTTAGCGACCAAATTTTGACGCCGAACTTACCCTCATGTGACGGGATAATCATTGGCCTCAGCCGAGGCCCCGCCGACCTGAATCAGGCCCCGCTCCGCGGCGGAAAACCCCCAGCCACCAGCGGTCCGTACCGCGCAACCGCTAGTGTTTGGCGACCCCGAGCATCGCCAGCACGGCCTGAGTTTGGCTGCTGACTTTCAGCTTGGTGAAGATTGAGCGCAGGTAGCTTCGTCCGGTGGAGTAGGTGACGCCGATATCGCCGGAGGCCTGCTTGAGGCTCGAGCCTTCGGTGAGGCTGCGCAGCAGTCGGTTTTCCTGCGCCGTCAGCTTGGGCAGCATCGGTTTGCTCAGCATCCGCCGCTTGAACACCTGCAGGACAGTGACGGCCACCGAACCCGAGAGCACCGCCTCGCCCGCATAGGTCTTGCGGATGGCCGCCGCTGTCTCGGCCAGACCGGATCGCTTGAGCAGAAACCCGTCGGCCCCGAGATCGATGGCCTGCGAGATGGAGCGCTCGTCATCGAACACCGTCAGCATCAGGATCCGCACCTTGGGCAGCGTGAGCTTGAGCTCGGGGAGAAGTTCGAGCCCGGAACCGTCCGGCAGGTTCAAATCGAGCAGGACCAGATCGGGGGCAAACTGGTGACAGCCGCTGCGGGCGTCCGCGAGGGTGGAAAAGCGATGCACGCAGCGCATGTCCGGCTGCTGGTCGATGTAGTTGCCCAGCGTCGCGGCGAACAAATCCGAGTCCTCGATCATCATGATCTCAATTTTCGCGGCGGCAGTCATGGCGGCGTAGTGGTAGCGGGGTTCGGCGAGTGGTGGCGATCAAGAAAAGCCGTGCCGACCTAGTAGTCGCGCCAGATGGCTAAC
>JBAXWQ010000003.1:0-29134 GCA_037128315.1 Opitutia bacterium
GGCACCTGCCTCGTTGCCAATGCTCGTGATAAAACCGAGGCCCGTGATATAGACTTTCCGCATGTGAAATTAGGCTGCGAAGGCGACGGTACCAGCCGCGGCCGAGTTGCCGGAAATGAAACTGCTTTTGCCCGGGTGGTCAATCACCGCGGACACCTTGGCCGGCATGGCAACGGGCTTAACCGTTGACGACGGCCTGGGACTGAACTTCGCCAGTGGCGGCGACCGGCTTGGATTCCTGAACCGGTTGCGCAACCTGCTCGGCAAACGCGAAAGTAAGCGTGATTTCCTCGGCAATGGCCGCCTTTTCCTGACCAACGCGGATCTGCCCCTCGAATGTAGCGAGCGGCAGTTTCAGGCGCTTCGGCTTGATCGAAAGGCTAAGGACATCTCCCGGACGGCAAACGCGGTGACAGCGAACGCCTTCGCAGGAAGTGAAGAAAATCATCTTGGGATCCACCGTCTTGCCCGCTTCGCCAATCTGGCCCTCGAGCAAGAAGAGCACCGCCAACTGGCCGAGCGCCTCCAGCATGATGGAGGCCGGGAGGACCGGGTTATCCTTGAAATGGCCCTGCAGGAAGAATTCCTGGCCACTGATCTTGTATTTCGCATTGGCGCCATGGGCGCTAACGGAAGCTTCGCCCAGAAACAGGAAGGGCGGCTGGATCGGCATGACCGAAATGATCTGCTCGATCGGGATAAACTTGGTCGGCTGTGGAAGCGGTAAGCCACGGACCTTGCATTCGATGAAAATCTTAACATCGCCCACCGTGCGCAGGTGGCGAAGCTCCTCGTTGTTGATGGTCATCTGAAGCACATCTTCAACAAGGATAACGATTTCCATCATTGTGAGAGAATCGATACCGAGATCTTCGATGATACGCAGATCATCGTCGGTGTCCTTTAATTTGGCCCGAAGATCGGGCTCAACATAACGCTCGATGATCCCGAGCACAATGGCCGGCAAATGCTCGGTGTTGCCGGTCTTGCGAAATTGGGCAGCCGCTTCATACGTAGCCGCAGAACTGCGCTTAAGGGCTTCACGCAGATTTGCATCATCTTCCGATGTAAACGGTTTGAGTTGAACGCCAGATGAATTGTATACGGGCTGGGCCATTTGGGTGTTTTTAACTATTAAAAAGGGGATATTTGTAAATCTCAAAAACCCCTCCTGTACAAGACCCTTTTCAGCCGCAATTGACCCCGATATTTTAGCCGGTTGACATAGCGTGGCTTGCAGCGCCCCATGCCGATTCTATTCTGGTCCATGCGCCAGAAAAGACGCCTAACACCATCCTACCCGGCAGATGCCGCTCACCGTATCCAATAATACCGACCAGCCAGCTAGGCACGTGGTGTTGGTTACCCATGAATACTTCCCGCATCGTGGGGGTATTGCGGTCTATGCTGCCGAGATGGCCCAGGCGGCCCAGCAATCGGGTTTCGAGGTCGAGGTCTGGGCGCCTGCCTTGCCCCCGGGCGTAGCCGAATTACCCCGAAACCACCAGGTCCGGCGCCTCCCTTTGACCGGCAATCACGGCCTCCTGAGCCAATGGCGCATGGCCCGCCAGCTGGTGGCCCAGCGGGAACGCCTGCGCGCAGCGACCTTATACATCCCCGAACCCGGTCCCCTGCTTGCGATGTTGCTGCTGCAGTACTTCGACACCCTGAAACCGGCCCAGTTGGTCTTGACGTTTCATGGCTCGGAAATCCAGCGCCTGGCCTCGCGGCGGCTCCTTCAGTGGAGCACCAACCACCTGCTGCGCCGGGCCACCCGCATCAGTGTCGTCAGCGAGTATGCCGGAGAGCTCCTGCGTAAACATTTCCCAGAAGCCGCCCCCAAGGTGGTCATCACCCCCGGCGCACTCCGCACCGACCTGGCCCACACTTATCCGGACCGGGTGGCGAAAGCCGGATCCAAGACCATCATCCTTACGGTCGCCCGGCTGAACCCGCGCAAGGGGCAGTTGCAGGTCATTGAGGCCCTCAAGGCCCTCCCCCAAGCCTATCAGGCCTCCCTCGAATACTGGTTGGTCGGATCGCACAGTAAGGAAAACTACGGCCGGGCACTGGAAGCCGCCGCCGCATCCGCCGCCTTTCCGGTGAAATTCCTGGGGGACATCGCGGACGAAAAGCTGGGTGAGCTGTATGCGCAGGCGGATATTTTTGCCATGACCAGCATGCCGCATAAACACAGCGTCGAGGGCTTCGGACTGGTCTACCTTGAAGCCGGGGCGCATGGGCTACCGATCATCGCCCACGACATCGGCGGCGTACCCGAGGCCGTCACACACGGGGAAACCGGCCTGCTCGTGTCGCCCGGTGACCAGGCCGGTTTAACCGCGGCCTTTGCCCAGCTCATGGCCGATCCGGCCCTGTGTCGCCGGTTGGGCGCGGCCGGCCGGGTTCGGGCCGCCAGCCATACCTGGCAAGATTCGGCCCGAACCTTGTTTGGACAATCCCCCGGCAAACCCACAGCCTGAGCCCATGATCGAATCGACAACGCAGATCACGGTGCGCTACGCCGAGACCGACATGATGGGCGTCGTTTACCATGGCAATTACCTGCCTTGGTTCGAGGTCGGCCGCACCACCCTGCTCAAGGAATGCGGTCTGCCCTACCGCGAATTGGAGGCCCAAGGATACCTGCTGCCCGTGATTGAAGTCGGCACCAAGTATTTCAGGCCCGCTGTTTACGACGATACCGTGACGGTCATCACCCGGCTCAATGAGCGACCCCTGCTCCGCATCCGGCTCGATTATGAGGTCAGGCGCGGCGACGAACTGCTGGTGACCGGATTCACCATCCACGGCTTCATCAACAAGGCCGGCGAACCGGTGCGACCGCCGGCGAACTTCACGGAAAAGATGCGCGCCCTGTTTCCGGCCCAAGCCTAGCCGGCGGCGTATTCTTCTAGGACGATCGCCGCCTCTTCCTGCGTCCGGGCCGTCTCCAGCAGCGCTGCAGCCTTGGTTCCGGCCAGCCGTTGCACGGCCCACACGGCATGCGCCCGCACGACCGGGGATTCATGCCTGGCCAAGGGCTGCAGCGCGGGCAGCAAGTCGACCGCCCCGGTATTGGCCGCCACGATGCAGGCGTTGCGCAACAGGCCGGCCAGCTTGAGCCGCTTGATCGCCGTGCCCTTGAAGACCGCCGCGAAGCGCGCCGGGGTGAGCCCGAGGATTTCCGCCAGGCTGATGCCCGCGATATCGGGACGCACGCTGAGCAGCATCCTTCGGCCCACCTGGGCAAAGCGATTCCACGGGCAGACCTCCAGGCACACATCACACCCGTAAATCCGGTGGCCGATGCCGGCCCGCAGCTCCCGCGGGATGATCCCCTTGTTTTCGATGGTGTGGTAGGAAATGCACCGCCGGGCGTCCACGACCCCCGGCTCGGGAAACGCGTTGGTCGGACAGGCCGTCAGGCAACGGGTGCATTTGCCACACAACAAACCGGCGGGCTCGGCCTCGCTCACCGGCAGCGGTTTCTGGCGCACCGGATCATCCGGGGCGATCGCGAGTCGCGTGAGAATCGTGGCGAGGAAGAGCCAGTTGCCATGTTGCCGGGAAATCAGCATCCCGTTCTTGCCCCGAAAGCCCAGGCCACTGCGCGCCGCCCAACCGCGCTCCAGCACCGGGCCAGTGTCCACGTAGTAGCGGTAGTCGGCGGAACTCAGCCCGCCGACTTCCTCGAGCAGGCGACCTGCCGCAACCAGACCGGGCTTGATGGTATCATGGTAATCCTCGTGCAAGGCATAGCGGGCCCAAGTGGCGTGATCAGCTGGGACCTGGGCACGACTGGCCTGGGCCCCGTGAAACTGCGTCCAAGGCCGCTCCGCCGAGCCATTCCAATAATTAACGCCGAGTACGATGACCGTCTGCGCCCCGGCAAGCACCTGGTCGGCATTCATCCGTTTCTCCGCGGTCCGCTCCATCCAATGCATGTCGGCCTGCCGGCCTTGGTCGAGCCATTGAGTAAGGCTGGCCTCACGCCCGGCCGGCACCGCGGCAAAACGCACTTCGTCAAAACCCAATTCGCGCAACCGCCGCCGCAGAACCTCGCGGTGTTCACCCCGGATGACCGACCCGTTCGGCCTCGTCATTTTTTTGCCTTCCGGGTCTCCTGCCGGTAAATCCGCAGCACATGGGCGGCGATCTCCTTCATCGGTCGGCTATCGGTCAGCACCATCGTGCCCGTCGCCCGGTAGATCCCCTCCCGCTGGGCGTAGAGCTGCCGCAGCCGCGCCTCGGGGTTTTCCACCTGCAGCAGGGGCCGGTGCGTGGTGCGCATGGTGCGCTGCAGGACTGCCTCAATGGGTGCATGCAGGCAGACCACCACGCCACGGGATTTCAGGAGTTCCACCCGGCCGGGTGGCACCACCAGGCCGCCCCCGCAGGCGACAATGCAACCGTGCGCAGGATGGCCCTGCTCGATGAAGGCGAGTTCCAACTCTCGAAACTTGGCCTCGCCGTCCTCGGCAAAGATGCGCGCCACCGGCTTGCCCTGGGTGCGCTCGATCTCGTGGTCACTGTCCAAAAAGGTCAGGCCCGTCTGCTGCGCGAGGATCCGGCCCACGGTGCTTTTGCCCGTGCCCATGAAACCGACCAGGTAGAGATTGGGATCCGGAGAGGTCATTCTTCCGCGCTAACGAACACCGCCGGGCGGCCGGCTGCAAGGATGTGTTCTGCCCCAACCCGGGGTCGCCGGCCACCGGCGGAAGTTCACCCTGTTCAAAGTCAGTGAATAATTGCACGCTGCCCACCGCCATGTCCGCGCCCTCTGACTCCGTGCCCCACGACTATACCTTTGCCAGTGACAATACCGCCGGGATCGCCCCCGAAGCACTGGCCGCGATCAACGCCGCCAACGTCGGTTGCGTCCCTTCCTACGGCCGCGATGAGTGGACCCAGCGGGCCCAGGAGCTCATGCGCGGGGTGTTCGAGACCGACTGTGAGGTGTTTTTCGTCCTGACCGGCACCGCCGCCAACGCCCTCTCCTTCTCCGCGCTGTGCCGCAGCTACCACAGCATCATCTGCCAGACCTATTCCCACGTCGACAACGACGAGTGCGGGGCGCCGGAGTTCTTCACCGGTGGAGCCAAGGTCATCCCCATCGCCGGACCGGCCGGCAAACTGCTGCCCGCGGACGTCGAGCGCACCGTCCTCCGGCGCACCGATGTGCATTTTCCCAAGGCGGGAGCCCTCTCCCTCACCCAGTCAACCGAATGGGGCACCGTTTATTCGCCGGACGAGGTGCGCGCCTTGTGCGCCGTGGCCAAAAAGCACCAGCTCACCGTGCAGATGGACGGCGCGCGTTTCGCCAACGCGGCGGCCGCCCTCGCCCCCCGCGGCATCAAGCCGGCCGACTTCACCTGGCGCGCCGGCGTGGACGTGCTCAGTTTTGGCGGCGACAAGAACGGCATGAATACCACGGAAGCGGTGGTATTCTTCAACCGGGACCTGGCCCGGGAATTCATCTATCGCGTCAAGCAATCGGCCCAGCTCGCCTCCAAGATGCGCTTCGCCGCGGCGCAATGGGTCGGCATGCTGGAAACAGGCGCGTGGCTGAAGCACAGCGCCCACGCCAATGCCATGGCGGCCCGGCTGTCCGCCGCGCTCCGCCCGGTGCCGCAGCTGAAATTCATCGCCGAACCGGAGGCGAACGGAGTGTTTGTCGAGATGCCACCCGCCGTGGTCAGTGCCCTCTGGGCCCGCGGCTGGCATTTCCACCGCTTCATCGGCGAGCACGGCTACCGCCTGATGTGCTCTTGGGCCACTCAACCGGAAACCATCGACCGTTTCATCGCCGATTTGCGCGCCGTCTTATAAAAGGTGGCGAGAGAGAAGGGACGCTGAGCAGGACGGCAAGAACCCGAAGATCAAAAAGGAAATGGGGCAGGCGCTTGCTGCAAGTCTCTCGAAATCGTGGTGGCTCACTTCAAAAGATAAGGTTTGGTGTCGAGCAATCGAATGCCAGGGATGTGGGCGAAGTGGCGAATATTGGTTGTGGCCACAGCGAAACCAAAATGCAGCGCTGTTGTGGCGATGAGGAGGTCGTGAGCGTCCGGCTTGTCGCCTGACGCTTCCATTGCCGCCCAGATGGAGGCGTAGCGACGGGCTATGGCGAGGTCGAAGTCAATGACTTCAACTGAGGCGATATACTGCTCAACCCGAATGGACCGGATTGCCCGATGCTCCGGCGTAGCTCGCTCCACGCCATGCAGCAATTCTGCAGCCGTGATCGCGGCCATGTAAGGTGTCTCTTGGGAATGTGCGGCGAAGAACGCGGCCAGATTAAACTTCTTCCGTTCCTCCCCGATGAAGAGCGAACTATCGATGATTAGTCCCATTTGGATGACATCGGGCGGAAGTTGCGCTTGCCTGCCTTCATGTCGCGCTCAAAGCGGACCGCTTCCGCTGCTGGGACTTGGGGCAGGGTCGGCCATAGAACGGCCAATTCCCCGCAGGTCTTGAATCGGCGAGCGGGTGTAACCTTGACCAGTGGCTTGCCGCCTTTGACCACCAGAGCACTTGAGCCCTGGTAATGGACGCGGCTGAAAAAGTCGGACAGATTCCGGGCGACTTCGGTGACGGTAATTTCTGGAAGTGGCATATCAGATATTACATATCGGCTGAAAATCAGATAATACAAGAAGAATGGTGAAGCCGGGAAATTATTGTCAGCCTCCCCAGAAAGGCTTCGCACAGCTGAATGTCACCGAACATTAAGCCCGGCTTGTCGCAAAATGCCCTCGGACGACGAACTGCTCCAATGCTCCGGGGACTGCGCTTCAGCGACGCGGCTACCCGATGGACGTTCTTCTCAAGCTGCACGCCAAAAAAGAAAACGCCTCCCTGCTCGGGAGGCGTTTCCGGCCAAAAATAGCTGCTAAGACTACTTACTTGGCCGCGGGAGCCGGAGCGGCGGGCGCATCCTTGACCCCGACAAGTTCGATCTCAAACACGAGCGTCGCGCCCGGGGGGATGACCTGGCTGCCTTGGTCGCCATAGGCCAGTGACGGCGGCACGTAGAGCTTGATCGTGCCACCCACGCCGATTTTCTGGAGGCCCTCGATCAGGCCGGGAATGACCTGACCGTTCTGGATCGCGACTTCCACCGGCTGCCCTTGGGACTTCTCCTTGGAATTGTCGAACATCTGGCCCGAAGCAAAGGACCCGGTATAATGCATGCTCACAATCTGGCCGAGCTTGGGCGTGGCACCGGTGCCCGCCTTGACCACCTCGTACTTGAGGCCGCTGGGCAGTTCCACGACGTTCTTGTTTTCCTTCAACTTGGTGAAGAAAGCGAGGCCTTCCATGAGATTCTGATTGCGGAGCTTGGTCATGAACGCGTCATTTTTCTTGGCGAGGAAGGCCTCGACTTCCGGTCCGATTTCCTTCGCGTCAAAGGTGGGCTGCGCGCCGGTGGCCACACCGACCATGCCGCGGGCCATGGCCTCGATCTGCGCCGGGGTGAACTCCATCTGGCGCAAACCCATCTGCGCACCCATGTACCAGCCGTACGCCTCGGCGATCTGCGCCTCGGTGAACTTGGGCTTGGCCGGGGCCGCAGGCCCCGTCGCGGGGGCGGCGGCCGGGGTCGCACCGGCGGATACGCCCGGAACGTTGAATTTGACCGCATCTTCAGCGGAAGCGGCAAGGTACAGGCTCATGCCGATGAGACCGGTGGTAACGAGTGATGTGAATTTCATTTCGAGGAGGTAAGCCCGGTTGAGAAACGGCCCGGGCGGTTTTGTGCCGTTAAAAGTGTCGGAAATTGGCGCTCGGCGGCTAAAAATCAATCCCTTTGGCTATGATTTCTTCCCTCCGCCCGCGCAAGCCCGGGCTTGTCAGCCCGGCCTGCCTGCCTAAAGATAGCCAATCCCATGAACGAAAACCAATTCTGGCACAGCACGGATGGCCAGATTCTCACGGTCAAGAACAAGGGCAGCGACAAAGTCGCCCTCAACCTGGCCTTCTGGCCGCGGAATCAGGCCGAGATGGACTTCCTGAAGGCACACCTCGCCGACATCCATTTTACCGAGCGCAGTTCGCTCGCCCGCATTGGCATTGAGATGCACCTCCAGAGCCCGCCCACGGTCGATGGACACCGCCTGCTGCTGGCCGCCGATGCCTTCATTTACGACTCCAACTTCCCCAACGCCGCATACTGGAAGAAGCTCCTCCGGCCCGGTTCGCCCGTGGGCCGGCTCTTTTATGCCCCCACCGCAGCCAAGCTTTCCACCGGTGAAATCTGGGACGCCATCAAGACCAACGGGCTGAAGCTGCCCAACACGATCAGCATTGATTCCCGTGGCCGCGTGTTTCTCACGCCGCACCAGGTCAACTATACCCTTTCACCCCGGCTCCAGCGGCTCAATTTCGAGCTCATCGTCAGCGGCAATGCGGGCCGCAACTTCCTCGACAAGGTGCAGGTCCGGCATGACGTCTCCCCGCTCACCATTCCCCCGCACTCGGGCATTCTTACCAGCTGCTCCATGTATCTCAAGGAGCACTATGTCGTGCTCAACCAGGGCGAAGGCAATTTCGGCCTCCACACCAGCGCGGTCCTGCTCGATCCGATCAAGACCTTTGGCACAAACATCATGCTGGAAATCTACAACACGGGCGACCAGCCGGTGGTAAATCCGATGGTGTCCGTGGATGTGTTCCGCGCCCCGCCGTTCACCGACCCCGAGGTCAAAACCCTGACGAAAAAGCGCCAGCGCCTGCTCTCGACGGCCAGCAATCTCTACAAGTGCCTCGATAACAATGCCCCGCTCGACCTGGTCGAGGCCCGCCCGAAGACGAAGATCACCGTGCGCGGCCAAAGTGCCACGATGGAGAACCGCAGCGTGGTCGTCCGCGCCAGCGATGAATTGAAAAAGTTTCTCACGGGCGAGGCTTGCCCGATCGGCAGTCGCACCATGATTCAGGCCCTGGATGCCGCCCCCGCGGAGGCCGACACCCTGATCATGGACTTCTTTCCCGATCTGCTGGAGCACATCGAGCTGCTTACCCGCATCGGCGATGTGAAGCTCAAGCGCCTCATCTTCCGCCAAGCCTCCCGCACGCACGGCTATTTTCTCTCCAGCAACGCCCACGCCCGTCTGGACACCTACCACGCCATCGGGGTCCAGGTCTATTGGTATGACGAGGTCACCAAGGACCTCTACGTGCACACCTACAAAAAGGACCACGGCTTCTTTGTCCGGGAGGAGACGGCCAGGAAATTCCAGGAAAGCACAATCCTCGCCTTCTACGGTTCGGCCGTCAGCATTGAGCAGGCCGACACCGACCGCATCACCCGGCTGGTGGAGCAGCTGACCGGCTTCATCGGGCCGAACGTGGGCGTCCTCACCGGGGGCGGCGGGGGCGTCATGCGCCTGGCCACCGACCAGGCGCGGAACAAGGGCGCCCTTACCGGGGCCTGCTTCCTCGAACTCGAGGCCCAGCCCCCCGAGCTCGGCGTGGATTTCTTCAACACCTTTCAGGAATCCTCCCGGCACTTCCGCCAGAAATGGTTCGAAGCGGCGGATTTTTGCATCTTCAACGTCGGCGGCGTCGGCACCTTGGAGGAAATCGGCATCGAGATGTGCAACCTCAAGCTCGGCATCCGGCCCCGCGTGCCCTACGTGTTCTTCAATTCCCGCTTCTGGAATGATCTCCGCCGGCAAGTGAAGAACATGATCAGCACCAAGCGCGCCCCGGCCTGGATCTCGGATTATATCCTCTTCACCGACGACCCCGACGAGGTTGTCCGATTCTATCGGAAGACGCTGCAAGTCCTCTAGCCTGAAGCGGCCACAGACCTTGGCCGGTCAGGGTGAAATGATCCGCGGGTAAACGGAGTCGTTATACTTCAAGCTGCCGTCTTTCCCCGGCACCAGCACCGCGCCGTTCGCGACCACTACCACGACCTGTTCGTTACTCAGTCCATAGCGATAGCTCAAATCCATCACGGCATCGGGTGCAGGGTTTTTACCAACGACCGGAAAGACCTGGAATCGCCCGTCATCGAGTTGCAGGACGGTGGTACCCGCCGTCCCGGTTTCGCCATACTTTCCGTTGTACACGCCGTGCAGGCTGGCGATTTTGACCGGATCGCTGATCATTTCGACCCCCGCGGGAATCTCGGACGAAAAACTGAAGTAGGCCATGATCACGGCAACGACGGCCAGCACCGCCACCGTCCATGGGCTACCCGCCCAGACACGCCACTTCGGGCGCTGGACGGACGGAAGCAGCAGGGTTTCCGCTTCCTCCGGCGCCAGATTCAAACCCGGTCTTCCTTCCGTCACAAAGGCGATGATTTCCTCGGGGGTTTGTTCAACCGCCGCGTGCATGATCTTGGGCATGCGTGCCGCACAGAGCCGGCCATTTTCGTTTTGGATGATCAACTGAATGTCCCTGACGGCCAGAATGATCGCCGCGTCGCTATCCACCAAATCCACCGGGGATATCCGCAGGAAGGCCTGTAGCCGAGCGAGAGCCACATTGGGGCTGATGGACGAGGCCGGCACATTCCCGCCTGGCTCGACCTTGGAGCAGTCGGGGCTGAGGTTTTGGGAGGAAAAAGTGAGCGTGCTCATGCGGCTAGGGTTCAATGATGTAAAGAGCCGTGGCTCCGGCGTCGGTCACGCGAAAATTTCCCTGGGTCAGGTTGCCATCGTCGATCCATTTGTCGATCTGCTGCAATTCCGATGTCTTCATGGTGCAACCATTGATCCGGAGCGCCGCTTTAAAACGAACGCCCAGGCTGTTGGATGCATTGATATTGTCCCATTCATAGTACCCCCCAAGCGGGGTCACCCTCATCCACTGGCTTTCTCTCATATACCCGGCCATGGTGGCGGGGAAAATATGGGCACTGGCATCGGCCGGGAAGCTGCCTTTCTCCTGCGCATACTGGGTGAAGGCCGCGGCAAGGACCCGGCAGTCGTTTTGGTAGGTGGAAACCCGCGCCCGCATGTTCAAATGATAGACTGCCGTCCTGGCCATCATGGCCAAAATCCCGACAATCAGCACCACCACCATGACTTCAAAGAGACTGAATCCGCGGTTGGTTGAAGCGCCTTTCATTAAAGGGTGAGGGTGCGGCTTCCCCTCGGCGAAAGCAAAAACTTAATTCATGGGCGGCTTGGCGCCGATCTGCCAGTACCGCTGATATCGGACCGCGTATTGCTCGCCCGGGCCAAAGGCGGACTTTACGCCGGCGGCATCTGTGTCCATCCGTAGTCACGTGGCCATCCCTGTTCCCCATTCGCTCCTCGTTGTCGGCTCCGGCGGACGCGAACACGCCCTCGTCCGCTCGCTCGCCGCAGCGCCGAGCCGGCCCCGGGTCTTTTGCGCGCCCGGCAACGCCGGCATTGCCCAGGAGGTCGCGTGCTTTCCTGTCGCCGTCGACGACATTGCCGGCCTTGTCGCGCTCGCCCAGCGCGAAAAAATTGAGTTCGTTGTCGTCGGACCCGAGGTGCCCCTCTCGCTTGGCCTGGCGGACCAGCTGATCAAGGCGGGCATCCCGGTCTACGGCCCAACCGCGGACGGCGCCCGGCTCGAGGCCTCGAAGACCTTCACCAAGGAAATTCTCCTGAAGTACAAAATCCCCACTGCGGCCGCGGGGTTTTTCACCGAAGTCGCCCCGGCCCTCGCTTACCTGAGCTCGCGGCCGGTGCCCATCGTCATCAAGGCCGATGGCCTCGCGGCCGGCAAGGGCGTCGTCGTCGCCCAGTCTTCGGCCGAGGCCGAGGCGGCGGTTCAGGACATGCTCGCGGGCAATAAATTCGGCTCCGCCGGCAGCCGGATCCTGATCGAGGACTGCCTCGTGGGCGAGGAGACCTCCATCCTGGTCGTCGTGTCCGGTCGCGACTACGTCATTTTACCCACTTCCCAGGATCACAAGCGCGTCGGTGACGGCGACACCGGCCCCAACACCGGTGGCATGGGCACCTATTCGCCGGCCGAGGTCGTGACCCCCGCCCTGCTCGCCCGCATCGAAAATGAAATCGTGCGGCCTTCGGTCAACGCCATTGCGGATGAAGGCATGCTCTACCGGGGCACGCTCTTCATCGGGATCATGCTCACGGCCACCGGTCCGAGCGTCATCGAGTACAACGCCCGTTTTGGCGACCCCGAGACGCAAGTGGTGCTGCCTCGCCTCGCCACTGATCTGCTCGGGTTGCTGTGGGCCGCGGCCACCGGCGAACTGCGCGGCCGGCAGCTGGAGGTGAAACCCGACTACGCCGTGTGCGTGGTGATCGCGGCCCGAGGTTATCCTGACGCTTATCCGAAGGGCGATGTCATCACTTTCCCCGCCACCCTGCCGCCGCAGACGATGATCATCCATGCGGGCACGGCAAAGAACCCCGCCGGCCAGATTGTCACCAACGGGGGCCGGGTGCTGGGTGTCACCGCCCTCGCCCCCACCCTGCGCGAGGCGGCAGGCCGCGCCTACGCGGCTTGCGAAAAACTGCAGTGCGCATCCAAGTATTTCCGCCGCGACATCGGCGCCCGCCAGCTCAACCGCTCATGATCAAATTTTTCTCATCCCTGCTGCTCCTCGCCGGCCTCACCAGCCTGGGCCGGTCGGTCCCGATTGCCGCCGCGGACCTGGGCAACGATCTTTCTTACCTGCAAGTCAACGCCCTCACCGGTGCGACGCCGCTGCTGCCGCCGTCCCTGACACAACCACGCGCCATAGTGCTCGACCTGCGCTATGCCACCACGGATGAAGCCGGCACCGCCAGCCTGCGCGCCGCCCTCGGGCGGCACCCGGCAGGGGCCCCGCTCTATATTTTGCTGAGCCCGGACACGCCGCCGGACGTGGTCACGGTGGTCAACCAAGCCCCGGGGACCTGCTTCACCCTTGGCCTGAGCAGCGTGAACTCCGCCGCCCGCATCCAAGTCCGAACCGACGCCGCCAGTGACCACCGCGCCTATGAGGCCCTCGCGGCCGGCACGGCGCCCGCGACCCTGATCTCGGGCAAAATCACCAAGGAGCGGTTCGACGAGGCCACCCTGGTGCAGGAATTCAAGAACGGGAACCCGGATGCCGAACCCCCGGCCCCGCCGGACCCCACGGCCACCAAGACGGGAGGCATCGAAGTCCATCAGGACGGTCCGCTGGTTGATCGCGTCCTGCAGCGGGCGGTGCATCTGCACCAGGCCTTGCTCGCCCTGCGTCGTGAGGGCTGAGGCGCCCGGGGTTTCGTTTTCAGCCTTTAGCTCCTGGCCCACACTCTCCAGCCTACCGCCGCCCCCATGCCCGCGCCCGGTCACATTCTCATCCTCTGCACCGGCAATATCTGCCGCAGCCCGATGGCGGAGGGCTTGCTTCGCCATGCCCTCGACGGCCAGGCCGCACCGCTCAATGCGCTGAAGGTCATTTCCGCCGGTGTTGCCGCCCGCGGCGGCCAGCCCGTCTCGGAGAATTCCGTCTTTGCCCTCAAGAAGGCGGGAATCGACATCAGCACCCACTGCAGTCAACCGGTCACCCAGGCACTGCTCGATGGCTCCCTCGTGGTGTTCGGCATGACTGAGTCGCATCGCTCCATCATCCAGGCCCGGGCCAATCCCGTGCCCCCGCACCTGTACCTGTTCCGCGAATTTCTGCCGCCCAAGGCGGAAAAGGAAATCGGCGATCCCTACGGCGGGTCGCTGAAAATCTACGAAGCCAGCCGGGATGAGATGGTTGAGGCGATTCCCAGCATCCTCGCCTTCCTTAAGACACTGCTGCGCGAAAAATAGTCTTTCCCCGCTTCCCTGCACCCTTCTCCCTGCTCCCATGTCCCTGAACGCCACCTCCCTCGCCCAGCTTGATCCCGCCGTCGCCGCCGCCATTGCCAGCGAATTCAACCGTCAGGCGCACCACATCGAGCTCATCGCCTCGGAAAATTTCACCTACCCGGCCGTCATGGAGGCCCAGGGCAGCGTGCTGACCAACAAGTACGCCGAGGGTTACCCGGGCAAACGCTGGTACGGCGGATGCGAGTACGTGGATCAGGTCGAATTGCTGGCCATCGAACGCGCCAAGAAGCTCTTTGGCGCCGAGCACGCCAATGTGCAGCCCCACTCCGGCGCCCAGGCCAACACGGCGGTCTACGCCGCCATGCTTCACCCCGGCGACAAGGTCCTCGGCATGAACCTCAGCCATGGCGGCCATCTGACCCACGGCAATCCCGCGAATTTTTCCGGCAAACTCTACTTATTCTGCCAGTACGGCGTGCGGGAGGACAACGGCCTGATCGACTACGATGAACTCGCCGCCGTGGCGCGCCGGGAGCAGCCGAAAATGATCACCGTCGGCGCCTCCGCCTACTCGCGCATCATCGATTTCGCCCGGATGGGTGAAATCGCCCGCAGCGTCGGTGCCCTGCTTTTTGCCGATATCGCCCACATCGCCGGCCTGGTGGCCTCCGGCCACCATCCCTCGCCAGTCCCCCATGCGGACTTTGTCACCACCACCACGCACAAGACCCTCCGTGGTCCCCGGGGTGGACTCATTCTCTGCCGCGCCGCGCACGCCAAGGCCATCGACTCGGCGGTGTTCCCCGGCACGCAGGGCGGCCCCCTGATGCATGTGATCGCCGCCAAGGCCGTCTGCTTCGGCGAATGCCTCAAGCCCGACTTCAAGGCCTATTCCGCGCAGGTGATCCAGAACTCCCGCGCCCTGGCCGCCAGCATGATCCGGCGCGGCTACAACATCGTCGCCGGGGGCACGGACAACCACCTGATGCTCGTCGATCTCCGCGCCAAGCTGCCCAACCTCACCGGCAAGGTCGCGCAGGAAACCCTCGATCGCGCCAACATCACCTGCAACAAGAACACGGTGCCCTTTGAGACGCGCTCGCCTTTCCAAGCTTCTGGCATTCGCCTCGGTTCACCCGCCATGACCACTCGCGGCATGAAGGAAGCCGAGATGGAGCAGATCGCGGACCTGATCGATGGTGTCCTCGTTGCTATCGGCACCCCGGCCGAAGCAAGCGTGCTGGCGGCCACCAAGGAAAAGGTCATCACACTGACCGGCCGGTTCCCCCTGCCCTACAAATTGTAGGCTGACGCTCGGCATCGAGGGATGAGCCGACATCGCGGGACAGGATTTCACTGGCCGGTGAAACAGGCTTTGCGCGCCCGGGCATTTCCGTCCAACTTCACCGCTCACTCTCGCCTCCCTTGTGCCCGCCCAACACCAATTTTAAGCTACTCCGCTTGATCGGGCAGTGGTGTGGCCGGCCCGCCAGCCTCTGCTTGCTGGCCGCTGGACTGATTCTTTTACTGGCCACCGGCTGCACCAGCGCGCCGCGCCGTCCCATGGAGGTCACCTTCAGCCAAGCGGCCGGCTCCACGGTGCCGGCGCGAATCATCTCCAATTTTTTCGTGGTCGAGTCGCGGCCGGATGATGGCCGGGTCTACCGCTTCATCATCGACACCGGATCCACGGCTACCCTGCTCTCCCCGGCGGTGGCGGCGCGCTACGGCCTGAAACCGAAAAAGGATGAGCCCGCCGCCAAGGTCAAGGTGCGCTCGGCGAGCGGGGGCGAGATTGAGCTGGAACCAGTCACCCTGCGCCGCCTCACCCTGGGCTCGGCCTCGTTGGCGAACGTCCCCGCACTCGTGTTCGACTTTGCGGATTTCTCCGCCCACCTCGGCCTGCCGATCGACGGCCTGATCGGGTTTCCCGCTTTCCGCGAAGTGGTGCTGACCCTGGATTATCCCGGTGAAAGGCTCGTGCTGGCGTCGCCGCCCGCGAACCCGTCGCCGGCCAAGGCGTCACCCCGCTCCGCCACCATCGCCTGCAACAATGAGCAGCACACCCCGCTCATCCCGCTGCAAATGGGCAATGAGTCCTTCATTGTGCAGATCGACACCGGCAGTGATGGCAGCCTGAGCCTGAATCCCGCCGGCCTGCACCCGCGTTTCGCCGAGGGCCCCCGCCCCGGCACCCTCATCTCCTCCCTCCAAGGGGATCGTCAGCAAATGACCGGCCGCCTCAGCCAGAATGTCTTGGTCGGCACGCACACGATCGAGCGCCCGATCATCGACCTCACGGATCAATTGTCCTCCCTCGGCGGTGAATTTCTCCGCCATTTCACCGTCAGCTTTGATCAACAGCACAACCTGGTCACCCTGGTGCGCGACCGCGACGGCCCCGTGACCATGGAGCCGCGCCGGAGCACCGGCCTTTCGTTCACCCGCGCTCCCGTCTACTGGCGCGTGCGCACCGTCATACCCGACACGCCGACCGCGCGACTTCCCGTGCAGTTGGGCGACCTCTGCATTCGCATCAATGGCGAGGCCGTGGAGAAATGGTCCTTTGACCGCTACGCCGCCCTCGTGAAATCGGCGGCGACCATTACCTACACCTTTCTCACCGGGACCAAGGAAAGTGATGTCCAAGTCCCGGTGTTTGATCTGGTGCCATAAGATCGGCCGAGCAGGGTGCCCGATGGGCCCGCCAGCCCGATGACCCAGGCCCAGGCTCAAGCCTTCCGCAGCAGGAAAGCCCCGGCTCCGTCGTGGGCATCCACCCACGGGTAGGCCTGCACGCTACGCTCGAGTTTGAAGGGCCCGCCAGCGCGGCTGTCGAAAAAGGTTTTCATGACCTGCTCGTTTTCCGCCGCGTCGATGCTGCAGGTACTGTAGACCAGCCGGCCGCCGGCCCTGACGAGCCGGGCCGCCGCATGAAGCAGCTCCAGCTGCTGCTCGGCATGGCGCGCAAAGTCGCCGTCCTGCAGCCGCCACTTCACGTCGATGCGGTGGCGCATGACCCCTGTATTGGAGCAAGGGGCATCAAGCAGCACCGCATCATAGCTCTCCGGCAGATTGAGATTCTTGTAGTAAACACTGCCGGCGACCCGCAGGTCCGCTTCCACCATCGCCACCTCCACGCCCTTGGGGGAACGCGCCAGGTTTTCCTTCAACCGGATCAGCCGGATGTCGGATTTGCCGGGTTCCGTCGGGGTATCGAGTGCCACCACCTTGCCCATCTTCATGGCATCGGCAATGAAGAGGCTCTTGCCCCCGGGAGCGGCGCAGGCGTCCAAAATCACCTCACCGGACTGCGGCGCCAGGAGGTCGATGCACAGGCGCGTCGACGGATCCTGCAAATAAAGGACGCCTTCGCTGGCGAGCTGACGGACCTCCGTCCAGTGGCCGGCCTTGACCTCATAAAAGCCGGCCCAGGCGGTCGGCGCCAAAAAATCGGGCACGGCCGAGTCTGCGCGCCAACGCGCATAGACCGGCGCAGGCTGCTGGTTCCAGCTGAGCAGTTTCCGGGTGATATCGGCGCCAAATTGCCGCGTCCACCGGGCCACGAGCCATTCGGGATGGGCGAACTCCGTCGCCAGGTCGGTCGGCTTGACCGCCAGCTTGGCCGCCATCTTGCGCATGACGGCATTGACCAACTTGGCTTCCTTGGGACTGGCGACCGACTTTGCCTGCTCAACGGCATGATGGATGATCTTGGCCACCCCGCCCTCGCCCGGTGCATCCCCCAATTCCAATAATTCAAATCCGGCGACCAGCAGCACGGCCCGCACTTTGGTGCGGGGCGGATGCAGCATGAGCCCGTCCAAGGCAGCCTCCAGCCGGCTCGACCAGCGAACCACCCCGTAGAATAAATGCTGGGCCCGGGCGCGCTCCTGGCCGGTCAGGCCTGTCGCAAGTCCTTCCAGCAACGTGTCCACGCGCTCGGATCGCGCCACCCAGCGCTCCGCAAGGCCGACGGCCGCGACCCAGCCGCTAAGCGTGTGCTTGGCCCCTTCCGAGGCTTTTTCCAAACCCTGTTTGACATCATGCTGCATTGTCCCCTCTACTAATCGGTTCACTGACTCGATAAGCAATTATGAATTCTGAAGCCATCTCCGCTACCATCGCCAAACATTCCGCCCTCAAGGCGTCCAAGGCCAAGTTGGAGGCGATGGAACCCGGCGCCTTTGTGGTCCATCGCAGCTGGGGTTTCGGCCAGATCAAGGAGTACGACGAGTCTGACATGAAGCTGGTCATCGATTTCAAGGGCAAGAAAGGCCACCGGATGGACCCCGCTTTCTGCGTCGGCAGCATGGATGTCCTTCCCGCCAAGCACATTTTGGCCCGCAAGGAGACCGAACCGGCGAAGGTCAAGGAGCTCATCGAGAATGATCCACTCCAACTGGTTATCGACACTCTCTCCGCCTACCCCAACAAGGCCGCCAGCGCCATTGAGCTGGAAATCGTCCTGACCCAGGTCGTCGGCGAGGAAAAATTCAAGCGCTGGTTCTCGAACGTCAAAAAGCAGCTGATCAAGGACCCCCGCGTGGGCGTCCCGGCCAAGAAAACCGACTGTTACATCGTGCGGGCCGAGCCGGTTTCCGCCGAGTCAGAGATCATGGAGGAGTTCAACAACACCCGCTCCGCCCGCCGCCGGATTTCGCTCGCTGAGGATCTCCTCGCCGCCTCCATCAAGGACGAGGCCAAGACGTCTCTTTCCCATGTGCTCAGCGGCATCACCGAGGCCGTCCGCGACAGCAACCAGCTGGATGTCGCCGAGCGCCTCTACGGCGCCTTCGTCCGCGACGAACTCGCGAAGATTCTGGGCCATGACAACTCCTCAGTCAGCCCCAGCCAGCCCGATTTGATCAAGGAAGTCCGCGGCCTGACCGCCATCGCCGAGAAGATCCCGGTGCACTTCCAGTCGCGCTTCCTTGACCTCGTCAAGGAGACGCACCCCCTCGAGTGGCGGGAGATTGTGTTTGCCCTCCTCAAGACCTCCCAGGGCAAGTTCACCACCGAGTGCATCAATTTCCTGATGGAAAACGGCCAGGCCGACGAGCTCGCCGCCGCCCTCAAGCGCTGGAAGACGGAGCAAAACCTCCGCGCCCCCGTGCTGCTCTGGGTCATCAAGAACCGCCATTCGAAGAAGTTTTCCAAGCTCCTCACGGAGCTGGTCACGCCCCGCCTGCTGGGCGCCATCTTCTTTGCGATCGACTACGAGGCGCTGCAATCCGCCGGCACCCGCCGCATCCCGCTCGGCGAGGTGCTGAGCGATGACCCGGACCTGATCTCGGACCTGCTTTCCACCGCGGACACGGAAACCGCCCGCGACCTCGCCAACAGTCTCCTCCTCAACCAGGGCTTCGAGGAACTGACCAAGAAGTCGCTGCTCGCCCGCTTCATCAAGCTCTTCCCCTCCCTGCAGTCCCTCGTTTCGGGTGAAAGCGAGACCAAGGATGAGCAATTCCTCGTTTCCCGCGAAAGCTACGAGCGGAAGCGGATCGAGTACGAGGAAATCGTCTCCAAGCGCATCCCGGACAATTCCAAGGCCATTGCCGTCGCCCGCGAGCACGGCGATCTCAAGGAAAACTCCGAGTTCAAGATGGCCAAGCAGGACCAGTCCGTCCTCATGGGCCAGAAGGCGCAGCTCGAGCGCGACCTCGCCCGGGCCCGCATCACCGATTTTGCCGAGGCCAGCACCGATCAGGTCAGCGTGGGCACCATCGTCGATCTCCGCGACGTCGCGAGCGGCAAGGCGGTTCGTTACAGCGTCCTCGGCGCCTGGGACAGCGATCCGGAGAAGCATGTCATCGCCTACAAGACCCCCCTCGGTCAGGCCATCATGGGCAAGAAGGTCGGGGAGCACGTGAAGCTGAAGATTGGTGTCACCCTGCACGAGTACCAGATCGCCAGCATTTCCCTCTTTAACGAGAGCAAGAAGTAAGCGGGCCCCGGCAGTCCAGTCCGCCCCCTCAAGGCCGCGCCTCCCAGCGTGGCCTTTTTATTGACCCGGTTCGGCCTGGGACCGACGCGGCCAAAGTTCAATCAAGATTCGGAATCCTTCACCTTTTGGCGATTTCCCTTTGGCAGTGACCACCAATCCTTCCTAGCCTGCGCCTGTGTTCGTCAAAGGACTCATTCTTGGTCTTTCCGTCGCCGCCCCGATCGGCCCGATCAACCTGCTCTGCATCCAACGCACGCTCAGCCGCGGCCGGTGGCATGGATTTGTTTCCGGACTGGGCGCCGCCACCGCCGACACTTTGTTCGCGGTTATTGCCGCCCTCGGATTGACCACGATCAGCTCGTTCATGATCCGCCAGCAATTCTGGCTGCAACTCGGCGGTGGACTTTTTCTCGTCTACGTTGGCCTGAAGATCGCACTCGCCCCACCCACCGCCCAAACGGGAAAATCCAACGAGGCCCCCGGATTGGCCCGGGCTTATTGGTCGATTCTCCTGCTCATGCTGGCCAACCCGGCCACCTTGCTGCTCTTTTTTGCGGTTCTGGCCGCGTTGGGCATCAGCCCGGCTCAGGGCGGTCTGGTTTCGGTCCTCCAGCTCGTCGGCGGGGTGTTCACCGGTTCGGCCATATGGTGGTGGCTGCTCAGCCTGATCGCCGAACAACTGCGCGGCCACCTGACCGACGGCCGCATGCGCCTCGTGAACCTGACGGCGGGTCTGGCTATCTTGGTTATCGCCGCCTGGTCGCTGTGGCCGGCCATCCACGCGAAGCTCTTGTAAATCGGCGCCAATTCCCATTGAATTGACCCGCAGTGAATTCCTCCTGGGACACCCTTAAGATATTATCCGATTCGACCCGGCTGCGTCTCCTTGCCCTCCTGCTGAAGGAGGAGCTCTCCGTGGCCGAGTTGCAGGACATCCTGGGCATGGCGCAGTCGCGCATTTCCTCCCAGCTGGCCCTGCTGCGGCAGGCCGGCTTCGTCTCGGACCGCCGCGAGGGCAAGAAGGCCTTTTACTCCCTCCGCGCCAATCTCCCGCCCGGGAAGCTGACCCTGCTGCGCGCCGCCACTGAATCCGTCGCCGACCTGGATGAATCCGCCGAGGATCGCGCCAACCTGGACCGGAGCCTGCAGAAACGCCGGCAGGCCTCCGAACAATATTTCAACCTGATCGCCGGGCGGTTGGGCAAGAACCACTGCCCCGGGCGCTCCTGGGAAGCCATCGGTCACCTCGCCCTGCGCCTGGTCCCCGCCATCACCGTGGCCGACCTCGGGGCCGGGGAAGGCTTGGTCTCCCAGCTGATCGCGCACCGCGCCGAACGCGTCTGGTGTATCGACAACTCGGTCAAGATGGTCGAGGTCGGCACCGAGCTGGCCAAGAAGAACGGGCTCGGCAATCTCACGTACAAGCTCGGCGATATCGAACAGGTGCCCTTGCCCGATAAATCCGTTGATCTGGCGATCCTCTCCCAAGCCTTGCATCACGCCAGCCACCCGCAGACCGCGGTCGATGAAGCCTACCGCATCCTTAAGCCGGGAGGTCAGCTGCTCGTCCTCGACCTGAAGGAGCACAACTTCGAGAAGGCCCATGAACTTTACGGCGACCTCTGGCTCGGCTTCAAGGAAAGCGCCCTCCACGGGTACCTGAAGAAGTCCGGCTTTCAAAAAGTGGAGATTGAGATCGTCTCCCGCGAGGCCCATGAGCCGTACTTTGAGACGCTGCTCGCCAGCGGGCTGAAAAGCAGCAAATAGCCGGGCTTGGCGACGGGGATGACTGCGGTAGCCAGCGCCGCTGCCGGTCCTTATTCCACTTTCATGCGTTCGTTGTAGAACGTCTCGATCAGGGCGAAGGTCTTTTTGGGGTCGGTCTGCGCCAGGGCGAGCTGGGCCAGATTCTTTGCCTCCTCCATCTTCATGGCGCGGATCAAAAATTTCACCGAAGGCAGCAGGGAGGGCGTCATGCTGAGTTCGTCCACGCCCAGGCCCAGCAATAGGGGGACGTACAGCGGATCGCCCGCCATCTCGCCACAGACGCTGACTTTAATTTTCCGGGCGTGACCCTGATCGACGATTTGCTTCAGCACGCGCAACACCGCCGGATGCGCGGGATCATAGAGATGCGCGATGCGGTTGTTCCCGCGATCGATGGCCAGCAGGTATTGGATGAGATCGTTGGTGCCGATGCTGAAAAAATCGCACTTCTCCGCAAGGAGGTCACCGGTGAGCGCCGCACTGGGAATCTCGATCATGGTGCCGGCCTGGATCGTCGGATCGAAGGCCTGGCCGCGCTGCTTCAGCTCGGCCTTGGCCTCATCCAGCAGGGCGTTGGCGCGCTCGAGCTCCTCGGCGCCGCTGATCATGGGATACATCAGGTTGACCTTGCCATGCGCACTGGCCCGGAGGATGGCGCGAAGCTGGTTCTTGAAGAAATCGGGATGCTCCAAGCACATCCGGATGGCGCGAAACCCCATGAAGGGATTGGCCTCCGGGCCGATCAGTTGCACATCCCCGGGCAGCGGCTTGTCGCCGCCCACATCGAGGGTGCGGATGGTCACCGCCGCGGGGGCCAGGCCGGCGGCAATTTCCCGATAAGCGGCATATTGCTGCTCCTCAGTCGGGATTTTCGCGGCGCTCAAAAACAGAAATTCCGTGCGATAGAGCCCGACACCCTCCGCCCGGTACTGCTTCACCTGCGCCACCTCGTCGGGCTTCTCGATGTTGGCCCGCAGGGTCACCGCCACCCCATCCAGGGTCACGGCGGCGAGCTCATTGACCGCCATCAGCTTGGTCTCGAAGGAGGCCTGGGCTTTTTGGATTTTGCCGTAGCGGAAAAGCGTCTGCTCGTTCGGGCTGAGGATGACCACGCCATCGTAACCGTCCACCAGCATCCAATCGCCATTTTTGACCTTGGTGGTGAGATCGCTCAGACCGACCACCGCCGGGATCCGCATGGAACGGGCGACGATGACCGCATGGCTGGTACGGCTGCCTGCATCAGTCACCAGGCCCACGGCCGCACTCCGGTCGAGCCCCGCCGCCTCCGAGGGCAGCAAGTCATGCGCGACAATAATGCGCTTATCAATCAGCTCGGTCAGGCTGCCCGCCGTCTGGCCCAGCAAGTTGCGCAGCACGCGCTTCGCCACATCCTTGATGTCCGCGGCGCGCTCCCGGAGGTATTCATCATCGATCTCGGCAAAAGCCTGAATGTAGCGGTCCGCAATGGTGTTGAAGCACGTCTCAATGTTCAGCCCGGTCTCCTGAAACAAGCGGATCGTCTCGCCGATCAGGGCCTGGTCCTCCAGCACCAGTTGGTGGGCATCAAAGATCAGCGCCTCCTCCTCGCTCAGATTCTTGGTGACCAGCGCCTGGATCTGTGAGATCTGCTGCCGCGTCGTGACCAGTGCTTGGTCAAACCGCGCCACCTCCGCACCGCGCTTGTCAGGATCCACGGTATAGCGCGGGACCTCCAGTTCACTCTGCAAGTAGAGAAACACCTGTCCGTAGGCGATGCCCTTGGAGGCGGCGATGCCCTGGATGATAAGTTCTCTGGGGGCGGGGGAGTCCATAGCCTAGAGGGCTGCGCCAAATTACAAACCACCCTGCATTGTGGTCAATGCGGAACTAAGCAATGCGCACCTCCTGAATGAACGCCGACGGGCCCCAGCACTCGCGAATGCACGTGATCAATGGGCTCGTCACCTGATCTTCACGCAACAGGGCAAAACACGCGCTGCCACTGCCGCTCATCCGGAATTCCATGGCAAACTCGGCGCGTAATCGCTCGAGGAGGAGGGGCAACGCGAGAAATTTTTCGAATGCCGCCGCTTCCATATTGTTGGCCAAAAGTTCCTCGGCGGAAGCCTGGCCGGCCAGCCATTCAGCCAGCCTGGCTTCCGCCTGGATGGCCGTTACATAATCGGTGCCCCGGGCCACCATCCGTCCATAGGCCCAGGGCGTGCTGATCGCGAACCCCGGCTTGATGAGCAATACCCGCCGGCCCCGCAGCCGCAGCGCAGCGGCGGGCGGCAGGGCGGTGACGCGTTCACCCCGCCCGCGGATGACCACCGGCTCCTGCGTCAAAAAAATCGCGCAGTCCGAGCCCAGGGACACCGCCACTTCGGCCAACGCCCGCTCATGCAGCAGACCGCCGGCAAGTTGGTTCAGCACCCGCAGCGCCGCGACCGCGTTGCTGCTGCCTCCGCCCAAACCGGCCCCCAGTGGAATGCGCTTGGTGAGCGCGAAGTGCACCCCACCCGTCCACCCCGTCGCCGCCGCAAAGGCTTCCGCCGCCCTCAAGATCAGATTGGAGCCGTCGAGCGGCACCCCGGGCTGGTCACACTCAAGGCTGAACCGGCTCTCCGCCCGCCGCACCCCGCCTTCGGCGCTCAGTTCATCCCCGAAATCCAGCGGGGCCGCGACCGACACCAGATCGTGGTACCCATCGGCCCGCCGGCCGGTAATCGCCAGGGACAGGTTAACCTTCGCCGGTGAATAGGCGGTGACAGGATTCACGGTGCGCAAAAAAGCATGGCGAAGGTCACAATTTCCACTCACGTTAGCCATCCCATCCCATGGCTTGCGACCTAATTTTGGCCCTTGATGTCCCCACCCGCGAGGCGGCCGCGCCGATCCTCCGCCAGTTGCGCGGCGAGCTGCGCTGGGTCAAGATCGGCCTGCAGATGTTCACCGCCTATGGCCCTGACTATGTCCGCGAGGTCGCCGGCCTGGGTTTTAACGTTTTTCTCGATCTGAAGCTGCACGACATCCCCAACACGGTGGCCAAGGCCGTCGAGTCGCTCGCGGTCCTGCCCATTCAGATGCTCACCCTGCACACGGCCGGGGGTGGCGAGATGATGCGGGCCGCCCGGGCGGCCCAGCAGAAACACCAGCCCGACTTGCTGCTGCTCGGGGTCACGGTCCTGACCTCCATGGACACCGCCGGGCTCAACGAAATTGGCGTGGCCCATACCTCTGCCGATCAGGTCGCCCGTTTGGGCCAGCTGGCGGCCAACTCCGGCCTGCGTGGTCTCGTCTGCTCGCCACTCGAGGTGGCGATGCTGCGCGGGCAACTTTCCGCCGACATGCAGCTGATCACCCCGGGCATCCGTCCCGCCAGCGAGGCCGGCTCGGACGACCAGAAGCGGGTGATGACCCCCGCGGATGCGGCGAAAGCCGGCTCGACTTATATCGTCGTCGGGCGCCCCATCCTGCAGTCGGCCGATCCCGCCGCCACCACCCGCGCCATCCTAGCTGAGCTTTCCGGTTTGTGACCGGTCTTTCAACTTTCAACCTTCAACTTTCAACCTAACTTGAGCCGCACCGCCGCCATTCTCCTCGCCGCCGGGAGCAGTCGCCGCATGGCCGGCGCCGTGACGGACAAGGTGCTCGCCCCGCTGGCGGGCAAGCCGGTCTTCGCCCACACTGTTGGCGCCTTTTATCGCAGCGGTGTCGTGGACACCTTCATCGTGACTTATCGCGACCAGGCGCAATTGATCGAACTCTCGGCCTATGCCCCGACGCCGACCCTCTTTGTCCCCGGCGGCGCAGAACGCCAGGACTCCGTCGCCGCCGCCCTCGCCGAGCTGCCCGATGACGTGAAGTATGTCTTCATCCACGATTGCGCCCGGCCGCTGATCCGACCCGAGCAACTCGTCGCCCTGCACAAGATCGTCCGCCGCGAGGATGCCGTCGTCCTCGCGCACCGGGTGACCGACACGATCAAGGAGCACCGGGGCGAGGGCCGGTTGCGCACCCTGAAGCGCCGGCACCTCTGGGCCATGGAGACCCCGCAGGTTTTTTCCCGTAAACTCATCTGCCGCGCCTACGCCAAGGTCGCCCAGCGTCAGCTCACGGTGACCGATGACGCCGCCGCCGTGGAGTTGCTCAATCATCCTGTCGCCCTGCTCGAGAATCCGCATCCCAACCTCAAGCTCACCACCGCAGCCGATCTGGCCTACCTGGAGTTCCTGCTTTCCCAGCCGGCTGACTGACATTCTGTCTATGCCCTCTCTCCGCATTGGTCACGGTTACGACATCCATCGCACGATCACAGGCCGCAAGCTGGTCTTGGGCGGTGTGACCTTCGACTCTGAGTTCGGCCTCGACGGCCATTCCGACGCGGATGCCCTGACGCATGCCATCTGCGATGCGCTCCTCGGCGCCGCCGGCCTGCCTGACATCGGTCACTTTTTTCCCAATACCGACGCCACCTGGAAAAACGCGGACTCCCAGGTCCTGCTGCAAAAGGTCGTCGCCGCCCTGCGCGCCGAGGGCTGGGCCCCCGTCAACATCGACGCGACGCTGATCGCCGAAAAACCCAAGATCGCCCCGCGCCTGGCCGAAATGAAGGCCGCCCTGGCGCGGTCCAGCGGGCTGCCGGTCAATGCGATCGGCCTGAAGGCTACGACCAACGAGGGGTCCGACGACATCGGCCGGGGTCTCGCCATCGCGGCGCAGGCCGTCTGCCTGATCCAGCACGTTTAAGCACGATTTTTCTTACCCGACCCACGATGCGCCGTCTCGCCTTCCACTGCGCCCTGCTCGCAGTTCTTTCTCTGATGGTGGCCGGCTGCGCCCGGCGCGAATCCATTGTCGAACGGGCCAACCGCGAGGGCGTGCTGCACATGAGTGTGGGCTCGGAGCCCACGGACCTCGACCCGCACACGGTCACTGGCCTCGGCGATGCCAAGGTGATCGCATCGCTGTTCGAACCACTCGTCACCTTTGAGCCGGTCACGCTGGCGCCCAAGCCCGCGCTGGCTGAGCGCTGGGAGATTTCGGCCGATGGCCTGACCTACACTTTCCATCTTCGTCCGGGAGCCAAGTGGAGCAATGGCGACCCCATCATTGCGCAGGACTGCATCGACTCCTGGCGCCGGGTCCTGACGCCATCGCTCGCCGCCGACTACGCCTATCTCTTCTACATCCTCCGCGGGGCCGAGGCTTTTCATAAAGGCCAAACCAAGGACTTCGCCACGGTGGGCCTGGCCGCGCCCGACTCCCACACTCTCGTGGTCACTCTCGCGCACCCCGCCCCTTACTTTCTGCAAATCCTGCTCAACTCGCCGTGGCGGCCCATCAACGTCCGCACCATCGCGGCCAGTGGTGACGCTTATCGTCGCGGCACGCCGTGGACCCGACCGGGCAACCTCGTGTCCAGCGGACCGTTCGTGCTGAAGGAGTGGAAGCCCCACCAGCACATTCTTGTCGAAAAATCCCCGACCTACTGGGATCAGGCCGCGGTCCGCCTCAATGCGATCCGCTTCTATCCCACCGACAGCATGGAGTCCGAGGAACGCGCCTACCGCGCCGGACAGTTGCATGCCACCTGGTCGTTACCGTTGTCGAAAGTCCTCCCGCTCCAGGCGGAAAAATCCCCCGCGCTCCGCATCGACCCCATCCTCGAGACCTATTTCTTCCGCCTGAACGTGCGCCGCGCCCCCCTCGACGACGTCCGGATCCGCCGGGCCCTGTCCCTCGCCATCGACCGCGACCTTATTGCCCGGAAGATCCTGCCCGGTGGCCGGCAGCCCGCATCCACGTTTGTTTCGCCCCTGCTCATGGGTTACACGCCGCCCACCCGTCGCGGTTACGACCTGGCGGCGGCCCGCCAGCTTCTCGCCGAGGCCGGACATGCCGGCGGCGCCGGGCTGCCACCCATTGAGATACTCTACAACAATTCCGAAATCCTCCGGCCGGTCGCGGAAGCCATCCAGCAGCAATGGCGCCGCGACCTTGGCCTCGACATCCGGCTCGTGAACCAGGAATTCAAGGTCGTCTTCGCCAGCCGGCGCACCGGCGATTATCAGATTTTGCTCGGTAGCTGGACCGCCGACTATCTGGACCCCACAACGTTCCTCGACATGTGGCGCAGCGATTCGGGCAACAACCACACAGGCTGGTCCGATCGTACCTACGACGCGCTCTCCGACCGCGCCAACACCATTGCCGATCCCCTCGCCCGAGGCGCCGTCCTGGCCGAGGCCGAGGCGCTGATGCTTGAGGCCGCGCCCATCATTCCGATCTATTTCAACACCCACGTCTACCTGCTCCATCCCGGCGTCAAAGGCTGGCAACCCACCCCGATGGATCATTCGGACTACCGCTATGTTTGGTTGGAAAAATAGCCGGGGTCTGGTGATAAGTACGGCCGGTCTCGTGCTGCTGGCCCTCGGGGCCTGTCGCAAGCCGGTGCCCGCCAGCACCACCGCCTCCGTCCTCCGCATCAGCCAGCGCAACGAACCGGCCTCCTTGGACCCGCAGCTCGCCACGCTGCCCGACGAATATTTTTCCGCCCGAGCCCTCTTCGAAGGCTTGGTGACCCCCTCTCCAGGAGGGGGCGCCCCGCTACCCGGCGTCGCCGAGCACTGGAACGTTTCGGCCGACGGCTTGGTCTGGACCTTTCACCTCCGGGCCAATGCCCACTGGTCCAACGGTGACCCCGTCACCGCGGCTGACTTTGTCTATTCCTACCACCGCATGCTGACTCCCGCTCTCGCCGCGGCCAAGGCTCCCTTGTTCTTCGCCGTGCGGAATGCCCGGGAATATTACCGCGGAACCATCAGCGACTTTGCCGCTGTCGGCTTCGCCGCCCCGGATGCCCACACCCTCGTCATCACGCTGGCGCATCCGGTCCCCTACCTGCCCGCTCTTGCCGCCACCGGCGCCTGGCTGCCGGTTCACCCTCCCACCCTCGAGCGAGAAGGAGCCGGCCGCGACTCCCACTGGGCCGAGCCGGGCCGCCTTGTCGGCAACGGACCCTATCAGCTCGCCGCCTGGCTCCGCAGCCAGCATCTGGAATTCGTTCGTAATCCTCACTATTGGAATGCCGCCACCATCGCGGTGCCAACGCTCCGATTGGTCAGCTTTGACAGCGGCGACGCCGAGGAACGCGCCTTCCGCTCCGGTCAGATCGACCTCACTATGTCCGTCCCGATCCAGCGGATTGCCTACTATGAGACCAAGGAGCCGGACCGCCTGCGCCGCCAGCCCTTGTTTGAGACGCGCTACCTCGCCCTCAATCTCCAGCATGGTCCGCTCGCCGACGCCCGGGTCCGCCGCGCTTTGTCCCTGGTCATCGACCGCAAGGCGCTCACCGCCCGCGTCCTGCAAGGCGGCCAACTGCCCGCCCTTTCCCTTATTCCACCCGGCCTCGGCGGCTACACCCCGGCGGATTCACTCAGCGAGGACGTCTCTGCCGCCCGCGAACTCCTCGCTGCGGCCGGTTATCCTGGCGGCCGTGGCTTTCCCCGTCTGGAATTTTCAACTTGGACCAACACCCCGGTGCTGGAGGTGCTGCAACAACGATGGAAGAACGAACTCGGCATCGACACCGGCATTGTGCTGCGCGAGGGGCGAGCCCACCTCGCTGCACTGGCGGCGGGGGATTTCGATCTCGCGCTCATGCCCTTGATCCCGGACTAC